>JAUPKV010000539.1 GCA_030837265.1 Methanobacteriota archaeon | reverse complement strand
TAAATATAACTATATAGAAGTCTCAGAATAGATTGACCTATTTCTGTTTGACACTCGCAGACATAAACGCAAATACTGTTAAGCTACAAAAACGATTACAGGTCACTGCTGTACACACATTCAAGAATCCAGGTATCTAAACCGTAAGCCTTACAATTAAGGATAAGAATGGCAGTGTAACTAAAACTAAGAAAGATTGCATTGTTGTTAATTGATAGACAGACGATAAGGTAGAAATTAAAAAGCTATTGAATATTTAAATGCTGATAAACTAAACAGTGTTTACCTTATATTGGGCGTACTTACAATATAATTAGCCCTATTGTTTTTTAGGCAGTGCCTAGTTTGTTGCTGCTAAGGGCATTTATTTTGTGTAGGTATTAACCCACAATTATTTTTCGGAAAATCAAAAAGCTTAAACACTCTTAACTATTTTTCTGCAAAATCATTCTTTTTTAAAAAACATCTCTAAACATATTCTCTATCTTATATAAATAGCACTTTTTTTATCTTCATTCTTATACTAAGGAGGTAACATAATGGATAGTTCTAATATCGGGGATTCTACAGTTAATAAAAAAATATTGGAAATTAACCCGATTACTAACAACCATCAAACTAACTCTTTCGACATTCAGGAAGCTTTAAATCAAGTTGGAGAAGGAGAAAAGTACAACGCTGCACATTTTAGAGCCGGAACATATCTGATTGACAATTCTATAGAATATAAAAAAGAACCATTCTCTATTATAGCTTTTAATCCGGAATCTGAGATTTACGGTGATTGGGGTACTGATAGCCCTGCAACTCTTTTTCAATTAATGAAAGATGCACCCCTGGAGCCTTTTGGCTGCGGAGTGCCTATATTCGGGCCTTCAAAAGCTTTGGTTGAAAATGTCCAGTTTTACAATATTGCTTTTGATGGAAACTGTCCGATAGGTGGAGGATGCCAAAAGTACGTGAAAGATGCGAAATGTAACGGTTCAAAAGTAGGACCGGGAGTAGAAACAGGAAAAGGTTTTCATAACTTATTCGGTACTCGAGATCGGGCTATAAAATACTTTGAGTTGCATCACTTTAAAGCCACTAATACAGCGGGAGATATTTTCAGGAGTAACCGATCGAAACAGAGTTCTGGAATAAAGATATATCAGGGTTATGTAGGCTTCTGCGGTCATTGTGCCTTTATGTTTGAGAACTCCACCGATTTCTTAGTAGAAGATTGTACAGTAATTACAAGAGCAAACGGAGCTTTTAGGAGCCAAAAAAATTGTTCAAAAGGTACGTTCAAAAATATTCACGTTGTCGGAACTCCTTATAACTATAATCCTGGAGCACAGATCACAGGAGATAATATAAAAGTTACAGGTTGCTTAATTCATGATACAATGGGGCCAGGAATAGAAATCATAGGTGAAGACAATAAAGAAATCGAAATCTCCGATTGCCAGTTCCTTAATTGCGGAACATTTGCAATAAAGAATAATTCTAATTATAACGTTGCTGGAATTTTAGCTAATGGGGCCAATGTTCTGATCAAAAATAACTTGTTTTATGGATGTTATCAGAATGCGATTTCAGCAAATATCTATAGGCCTGATGGAACTCTCTATAAAAAATCTGGTTTTATAATTACTACCGATGATAATAGGATTATTGATACAAAACCATCTAATTATCAAGTTGCTGAAAATGGTAAGCATATTGCTAACCTTTTGAAGCCAACTCACACAATCACTTCCAAAGGAAATAAATTATTTCCTGAAAACAATTGAGTCGTGTCCTCAAATTATTGAACTGAAATTCTAAAGGTTAATAGTTCCAATTTCCAAAGCTTTTGTTTTGTTTTAATCAATAGTTATTCCATTGATTGCGGGGATCATTTTTCCTTTCAAATGTTTGATAACTATGCTGTCCATTTTTCCAGGAGGGTATCATATTCCAAAACATCAACAAACGCATCAAACCAAAGAACCAAAGTCTACATTTCAAAAGCAAGCTTTACATGCAATGCAGATGCCTACCTCACATCCTGCTGCTATCACCCGGCGTGATAGAATCAATCTAAAATCTCTCACTCAAGATGATGTTTTACAGTTACAGCGTACCATTGGAAATAGGGCAGTTGGTCGGCTGTTAACAGAAATCGGGTTGATTCCTTCAAAGGCTAAACAGATACGACCAGTTCAAATGAAGACAATGTCTGAAGAGGAAAAGGAGCCTTTACAGGGTAAGTTTGCAAAGCCTCTACAACAACAAGAAATGTCCGAGGAAGAGGAATCATTACAGGTCAAGTTTGAAAATGAGCCTAAGCAAGCAACATGTCCTTCATATTCCACATTCCCTACCCAGCGTGAGAAAGAAAACCACACAGGAATGCCAGATTATTTAAAAGCTAGTGTTGAGAACTTGTCTGGAATTGACATGAGTGATGTGAGCGTGTATTACAATTCAGATAAGCCAGCGGCGGTAGGGGCATTGGCGTATACACAGAGGACAGATATTCACATAGCTCCAGGACAGGAGAAACATTTGCCTCATGAAGCATGGCATGTTGTACAACAAGCACAAGGAAGAGTACAACCGACTTTGCAACTAGAGGATATTTTTGTGAATGATGATATTGGATTGGAGACTGAAGCGGATATAATGGGGCAGAAAAGTATGCAGTTTTTCAAAACTCCCCAATCGATTGTAAACATGCGTATGTCTGGCAATACAAAACTGATACAACGATTGACAATTGCTTATACTGGCGAAGATTTAGGAGTTCCACCACTGCCTGTAGCATTTCCAATGCAAGTTATCCATCAAATAATATACCAAAGAGCTCAAATCCCAGGAACTGTATTAGCATTGGTAGCTGGACACGCGGATAATGAACCTGGGCACATAATGAACAAGCATTACATACCGCATATGCGAATTATAGACAACTTAATAAACATGCTACAAGGACAACCTAGAACAGCAATAGTTGCTCAAGTAAATGGTATATTAGTAGCTCTGGGAATTGCTCCTCCACCCGGTTTATTTCCATTGACATTTAGAGCACAATTTGACGCATGGCTTAATGAAGCATTTGTGAGTATTGCAGATAATCATAATATTATTTTTCGCGGTCCTTCAGGTGGTGACCATAATGGTACGACTTTAGATGTTCCTGGTGGTGGAGTAAATAGTGCAGCACAGATCTTAAGAATGGCCCCATTTTTGGCAAATTATAGGGCACAGGGGCTATGGCTATAATGAGGTAGAAATTACAGTTGGCAACGCCAGGTCAATTCATAAATGTTTTTTAAAACATTGCTCCGATTAGATGGAACAAATAAATTTCCTGGGCGAACATAACTTTGATATGAGAATGTACCTGAAATAGATAAATTAAGACATCTAGACATTGCTAATTAGGGATCTTTTGGTTT
>JAUPKV010000538.1 GCA_030837265.1 Methanobacteriota archaeon | reverse complement strand
GGCATACAATACATAGAAGGGGAAATTTCCGGCAGCGAACCCGTGATTTATGCAGCTCAGAATGCAACTCTTTCAATTACAGGTGTTGACCCCCAGGTCTGGAAGTATATGACTACTCTGGAAACGCAATCCGGAAGATTACTTGAACCTGGTGACACTTATGTCGCCGTAATTGGCAGCGGTATCGCAAGTGGAACTTATGACCAGGACATAGGGGTCAACCAGGTAATAACAATTAGCGGTAAAGCAGTTCGTGTTGTTGGAATCTTATCGGAGGAAGGCCAGGGTGACAGAGCTATTTATATGCCAATTAATGCAGCAGTAACCCTTATTGATGATGCACAAGAAGGTGTTTACGATACGATACTTGTAAAAGCCAAGAGTGAAGATCTTGTGGACGGCCTGATGGAAGATATAGTGGATAAGCTCATGGTCTCAAGGCACATTGCTCGAGAAGATGACAGGGACTTTACCGTATCCGCTTCAAAGTCCATGGCCGAATCTGTTACCGAAATGACGAGTTCTATGACTCTTTTCCTCGGAGCCATTGCAGCTGTATCCCTTCTGGTAGGAGCTGTCGGTATTGCAAATACCATGTTTACTTCGGTCCTCGAGAAGACAAAGGAGATAGGGACCATGAAAGCCATTGGGGCGAAAAACAGGGACATCCTTATGATTTTCCTCTTTAACTCTGCAATGGTAGGGCTTGTCGGGGGCATCCTTGGAGTTATGCTGGGTGCCTTTGTTTCAACTCTCTTCCCGATGCTGGGATTGAGGATGATGGGAGGAGGCAGTTCAAGCATATATCTTTCTCCAAAGTTAATGGTTTTTGGGCTTACTCTGGCAGTCATCATAGGGGTAATTTCCGGAGTGGTTCCTGCTTACAGGGCATCTAAACTTAAGCCGGTAGATGCACTGAGGTACGAGTGAGAGACAAAGAAAGGGATTTCTCCCTTTCTCAATTTTTGGCTTTTTTGAATGTATTAAAGGCTTACAAAAAAGGATTGTTTGACAAATCTTCCTAAAAAAGAAAAATGTTTATACCCCAAACAGAAGAGAGATTACTGTTTATCTGTTAATAAGTGACTTGCTGAGATAACAATTTTATCGAAAAGCTCTTTTATATGAATGAGAGTAATCATCTAGTTGCTAAATTTAAAAAGGGCAAACTAAAGGAGTAGGACTTACGCTGTTTAACTAAGAATTGTCTAAGAGATTAGTAACTGCAAACGGAAGGGGGGCTTCAATCCGGTTTAATAAGAGTAATGTATCCTTTTTAAACCTAATTAACTGGCGAACGAGGCCTAAAAAATCAAAGTATTAAGCTTTAATCAGCAACGTAAAGCTTTAAGCTATCTAACATACAAGTTTAATTCACAAGATCTGTTATACTTGATTTTTGTCTAAGTGCGTATAGTCCTGAGGGGAAATGAATATACCAATATGTCAGATATTAGAATAAATACGCTCAGAGTAGGAATCTATGAAGCAGTAATCTGGGTAGTCATATTCAGTTTACTCTACAAAATCCGTCTTGAGAATTACCTCCTATTCCATACTGTGGTAGTATTATTCTGTGTTTATTGTTCGTATGTAGTATTTTTGATAGTATGGAAATCAAGAGTTCGTCTAGAAAATCCATATCTCTTAGTGATAGGAGTTGCCTTCTTTTTTATTGGAAGCGTTAATTTCTTGCAGGCCCTTGCATTTAAAGGAATGGAAATGTTTCAGGGGCTTAATGCAGATCTTTCCATCCAGCTCTGGACTGTCTCGAGCTATCTTGAAAGTTCTTCATTCTTAGTGGCTGCCCTGTTTTTAATGAACAATAAGGATAATGATAGCAAAAAAAGTTGGGTTACATCTAAAAAGAATTGGATAATGTATAAAATAAACTGGTTAATGAATTCCAGACCGCTTAGGGATATAACTTTTGCCTGGAAAATTTTTTTCTTATATGGATTAATTACCATTATTTGTCTATCAGAGATCTTAATTTTCAGAAATTTTCCGAGAACTTACATTGAAGGTTCGGGCTTCACCCTTTTCAAAATTCAAAGTGAATTTATAATCTCTTTCATCTTTATATGTTCTCTGGTCCTTCTATATTTAAAAAGAAATAGGTTTGGAACTCATATTTTCAGGATTCTTGCAATAGCTATAGTTCTGGCAGTTTTCAGGGAATTGTCCTTTACCTTCTATAACCAGGTAAATGAATTTCCAAATTTCATGGGTTATGGTTTTAAACTGCTTTTCTTTTACTTAATTTACAAGGCAATAGTTGAGACAGGATTTGAAGAGCCCTCTAACCTTTTTTTCAGAGAACTTAAGAATAGAGAAGAAGATTTCAGGCAGAAAGCAATCTTTCTTGGGGACGAATACAACCGGATTTGCAGAACAATAGGGGTAAATAAACATCCGGTTGGAGGTAATAATGAAAAACATGAGAAAAAGCAGGATTGGGAAAGTGATAATTCTTTCATGCATCACTTTCCGGGAATCAAATTCCAGCTTGATGAAAACTTTAAATTGAAATCCTTAAGTGGGTCTGTTGAGGAAATGACCGGTTACAGCAGGGAAGAGATTCTCTCAGGAAAAACAGATTGGGTGGAGATCATTGTATCTGAAGATCTGGTTTCGATATTAAAAAAGCAAGAACAATTGAAGTCAAATCCGGATCTTGTAATCGAAAATGAGTACAGGATACGTAGAAAAAATAAAGAAATAAAATGGGTCAGGGAAATTATCCAGAGAGTCTCAGACAAATCTGTAACGTCGATTAAGTTTCAGGGTTTAATTTACGATATAACCGAACGCAAAAAAGTCGAAGAAGCTCTGGAAAAAATAAATAGACTCCGAGTAAAAGAAATTCACCACCGGATAAAGAATAACCTTCAGGTGATCTCATCTCTTCTCAGCCTGCAGGCAGAAAAGTTCGAAGACGAGAAGGTACTTGAAGCTTTCAAGGAGAGCCAGAGTCGCATTGCATCCATAGCTATGATCCATGAAGAATTGCATGAAGGTGAAGGTACGGATGCCCTCGATTTTGCAGCCTATCTCCGAAAACTGACTGCAGACCTTTTCAGTTCATATCGAGTTGGTAATGACAGTATAAGCCTTAAGCTTGACC
>JAUPKV010000537.1 GCA_030837265.1 Methanobacteriota archaeon | reverse complement strand
GTAATGTGGTCGCGTCTCTTCTAACTCTATTTACCCTCATTCATTCTTATAATAAGTAGAAAAGAAAGGTAAAGACAACATACTTGGGGGAGAGTTGTTGGGGGATTGTAATTGGGGGATATCTTTACCTGGCACATAATACTAACATAAAACATAAATACTTTTTTATTTAATACTTTTAATAAATAATATAATTATAATTATATGTATCCAGTTTTTCCATTTTTTACTAAACTTTTTTACTATTAATTATAATAAAATTACTAAAATTTCCACCAAGGACGCTTTGCTCCTGGTGCCTCTATAGCTTTCTTCGATTATATTTATCAAGGATATAGTTTATAGTTGTTTATCATATAGTGAGTTATGGGGAAGGGTAGAGCAACAATTTTGTTTAAGGTATTAATTGGGATTGCTGTTATTAGGGGTATATTGAACGCTTTTATCATGGTAATTGATAATTGGAATCAAAAAAAATAGTGCGCTTAAAACCATGTTACCAAAACTTCCACCAAGGCTTAACCTTCTCAGCTGCAGGGACTTCTATCTGCTTAACCGGATTACTCTAGAAGTAGTGGGCGAATACATTAAGCGTTTCTACCTCTCGTGTAAGGTTCTCTATCCTTTTATCTTTCTCTTCTAACAATCTTTCTAAACCTGTGAAATGTGCCCGGACTTCCGCGAGCTCCACAGGATCCGGAGAATTACCCAGAGCTTCCTTTAATCTGGTAAGATAGGGACAGGCGGGTGCAACTCCTAAAACAGTTTGCCCGAAATGTGATAAAGAATACCTAAAAACAGCAGGAGGAAGAGAGGGGCGAGCATGGCGGAGGATCGGACAATATTGCCCTAATCCTGCTTGTGACTACATTATCAAAGATTTTATCGAATTAGAAGAGGACCTGCAGGATGAGGACGTATAAGATTAGGTTTTTAACTGAGAAAAACGGAGAAGAAAACATTTCATTATGGAGACCTATTAAAGAAGTTAGAAGGAGATCCGGAGGAATAAAAGTATGAAAATGTCAATAATTGAAGCACTTGAAAAATTAGCAGAGCTCAACAACTACGAAGAAATTTTAGTAAAACTCAAAGATGATGAACCGGTTTTAATTGATTTGGAAATTGATGCAATTCGAAAGCATGCGGATGATCCGGACCAAACTTTTGATTTGATAGTCACAGAGTACACGATACGAGAGCTAGATGAAAACGGAAATGAAAAGTTAGGAGAACCTCTTTATAGAGTGGTTAAATAATCTATTCTTTTTTCTTTTATTTTTGTATTCCTTCTCTTGTTTCTGTTTTTCTCTTTTGCCTGACTGCTTTGCCTTCGTATCCATAAGTTTTGGTCACATGTTTTGCCGAAGCGAGGTGATTGTATTTGTCGACCTGCAAGATATTAAAATTGAAATTGATTAAATTCTTTTCCGTTTAGTTTTAAGATTTAAACGGTTACGTTCACTAAGTTTACTCATAGAAAAGCTATCCTGATGGCTGCAGGCTTGACCTAAAAAGGCCTTATTTTCTTACTATTATTTTTGAACTCCGACATTTTATGGTAAACTTTTTTATCTGTAAAATTAAATCATTAAGTAAATGCGCACATTTTACGGAAAAGTATGTGCAGATATAAAGTATGACATAAACTGAGAAAACGAAATAAATAATGTACCTAACAAGTACAAATTTTAATTAAATTCTTTAACCGTTCTTAGTTTATTATTTTCTTGCAAATATGTGCAATATTTTGACTACACAGTAAATCTTTGTTAGAAAGCTGAGAATAAATTAATGGGACATCGTCAGATTTTGGAAAGAATCTATACTTCCTTAATAAATTAATTTTTATAAAATTATGTAAACCTTGATCCCTTGTACAAACAAGTTTACATTTTGAAATAATAGCAATAGATACTATATGTGAATCATCGAATCTAGGTCTAGATTTATCGTCAAATATAACATTTTGTTGTTTAAGCGAGTTAACTAACAACATTACCTCTTCTTGTTTTTTATCAACAATTTCTTTATCTAATTCCACAATTCTATTATCTTCTTTGAAAAATCTAAATATTCTTGAATATTTTGTTGCTGTTTTCAATTCATTACAGTATTTAGCACCTCCATAAACTATTTTACTATTGCATCCTTTTCTTAACCTTTCTTTGATTGGCTCAAATTCTTTGTAATCGTCTGATTCTGTAGAAAAAATAGACCCAACAAACGACACGTTCATGACAATTGTTCAGACAACGAAAAAATTGAGTGTTAGTGCATGTGCGTACATTTACGATAGAGTTGGCAATAAATTTGAGATGACATCTCTGGCTCAATTAATTAGAGAAAAAAGTACATTGAATTGAAAATCAAGGTTTTCCGCTTAACTTGAAGAGGATACTGAAATTCTTTTGAAATTATGGGTGCCTTTAGCTGAAGGAGATAATTTATTAGTTTTTGGATTTGATTTGGCTTTTTTCAGATTTCATTTTCTTGTTTATAAAATGTTATTTTACTGTTTCATAATACAAAAAATGAAAGTGAAGTGAAAATAAATGTTATGTTAAAAAAATAAATTATGTTATATTTCTTAATTTAAGATTGAAAAGTAAAATTCAATAACTATTTATAGTAACTTTTTGTAGGGTATATGTGCTACAAAAATGAAGAAGTTTCATACTAACCAAGTTTCACTCGAGAAAAGTATGAATAATATGCATATACCTGATTCATTCATACCTCTCTCACAGGCCATTATCTACTGAATTAGTCCTTTGGAGGAGGTTTCAAGTGCTTATACGATTATTGAGCGTTACAAAAGGTGCGAGAGAATCGCTTCTTGCAAAGGCACTGATAGGCATACTAATTACAGGGACATATATTGTTCAAGCCTTTTTATCGGCGAAAGGCGTTAGTTATGCTTTTGCTGAGTTAAATTGGCGTCTCTTCACTCCGATAATTCTCGGAATTGTACTTATGGTTGTGCTGAGAGTTAATTTGTTATGGATAAGAGAAATAATTGGGAAATATGCGGCTGAGAGAGTAAAAGAGGCTTTGAGAATTAACCTTTTTAAGCATTTTTTTCGTTTAGGTCCGGAATATATGGAGGATGGCCGCACAGGAAAGCTCCAGTCGATATTCATTGATGGCGTTGAGGCTTTGGAAGTGTTTCTGGTTGACTATATCCCTCAGGTGTTGGTCACTGCCGTCGGTCTTTTATGCATTCTTCCTTATATAGCAAGCCTAGACCCACTGGTGGGTGTGATTGTTTTCGTATCAATTCTTATATCAGTACTCTGCCCGATGTTCTGGGACAAACTGATGAACAAAATCGGCCACGGCCATTGGGAATCCTATGGGAACCTCAATTCGCAGTTTGTGGACGCGATGCAAGGAATGACAACACTCAAAGCGTTCAATGCGAGTGATGCAAAAGGCAACGAGCTCGAACGAGATGCCAATGAATTGTATAATCACACGATGAAAAAGCTCAATGTGTCGCTGATCAGCTCCGCACTTGTTGGCTTCGCGACTGCGATGGGAACGGCATTATCAGTTGGAATCGGCGCTTTCCACTTAAGCATGGGTATGCTTGCGATGTCAAGCCTGACCGTTATTCT
>JAUPKV010000536.1 GCA_030837265.1 Methanobacteriota archaeon | reverse complement strand
TAAGTAACGTAAAGCCATGTAGAAGCCACCCTCGTACAGCCTCGTGACAGGTGCCTGTAGCTGTTGTATTACTCATTCGGATAAATATTCATGTGCTATTTTCCGATTTGTTTCAGACAGAGCGTTTTATTCATCTTTTCTCATAAAAAAGGTATCAATCGACAAATTAACTTCACTAACATTTATATTTTTAGTAAGGTCTATAAATTTAGCCATAAAATACCTTTACCTGAAAATATACAATACATGATATATATTAGATTGGTTTTTATCTACATTATATTATATAAATATATAGGAAATCTTTTGAAGTATTTTTCACTATAGAACTAAACCAATTCATATAGACAACTTATTGTTTTATGATGACAGGCAATTTTTTAAATCCTCAGAGCACCATCCTCACTGAGTTCTTGCAAACATGCGGTCCAGCTCTGCTTTCGTAAATGTAATGATAGTTGGCCTTCCATGCGGGCAGGAGTAAGGATTTTCAGCTTTTTTGAGCTGTTCTATCAGTTCTTCCATTTGTCTGAGGCTACAGGCTGCACCTCCTTTGATAGCTGCCCTGCAGGCAAGGGTTTTGCTAACTTTTTCCGAAATCCCTGTTTCCTTTTTGACCTTTCCCGATGCCAGAAGGTCATTAATTATATCGTGTATAAATTCCGGATGCTCAAGCTGCCCGAAAACATCAGGCACGAAGGTGACGACGAAAGTATTGTCCCCAAACTCCGAAATCCCGAAGCCATACTCCTCCAGGTAAGGAATGTAGTCTTCCATGAGCACTTTTTCCTTGGGAGAAAGCTCGATAGTAATAGGAGTGATGAGTTCCTGTACCCTGGGTTTTTTCATTCTTATAACCTGCTCGTAAAGAATTCTTTCATGAGCTGCATGCTGGTCAATAAGTACCAGATCTTCTCCTTTTTCGGCAATTATATACATTTTAGAGACTTGACCTATGACCCGTAGTTCTTCAAGGAGGCTAGTGTTTGGTTTCTGCTCTTTTACACTGGCTTCATGTACTCTTTCCCGTACTTTTTCCGGTTCTTTTTCCTGTGCTCTTGCCTCTTCATATAAACCTAGAAGACGTTCGGATTTCCTAAGCTTCCTTTCAGTATCTTTCACAGGATAGGTGTAAATTCCCGATCTTTCTCCAGGGATTTCCCTGCTGCCACCTGACATTCCGAATTTCTCGGGCATCTCTGCGTTAGTCATTGGTTTTTGCAGAGTATCCTGTGTTTCTGAGACTTTTAGTCCTTCTGAAAAACCGGAAATCTCAAAATTTCTCTTAAAATTCCTGTTTCCTTTTTCCCTGACCTCATGCACAAGCGCGTGTTCGGAAAGGGATTTTTCAACCGCTCCGGTAATCGTATCTTCAAGCTCTTTCTCCCGGCTGAAACGGACCTCGGATTTGCGTGGGTGCACATTCACGTCCACTTCCCCGGGATCAACGGTAAGAGAAAGCACGGCAACCGGATAACGTCCTTTTGGGATCTTTGTATAATACCCGTTACGGACAGCTGCAGTGATGGCCCTTGAAGTTACAGGACGAGTATTCACGAAAATAAAAAGCTGGTCACCATCAGATCTTGTAATTTCGGGTTTTGAAATATAGCCCTGGATTTCAAATTCTTCCTTTCCGGACTCAAGAGGAAGCATCGAGCGAGCGGTGTCGGGTCCCAAAAGATTTACAATACTATTGAAAATGTCTTTTGAGCCCGTATTTCTAAGGACCGATTTTCCTTCGCTTAGCAGGGTAAAGGAAATAGCCGGGTTCGCCAGAGCAAGCTGCGTAACCGTATCTGTAATATGGGCGAGTTCCGTACGATCGCTCTTCAGGTATTTGCGTCTAGCTGGCGTGTTATAAAAAAGGTCCTTTACATAAACGGAGGTACCGGGGGCGGAACCTGCATCCGTGATCTCAATTACCTTTCCGCCGTGAATTATAATTTTCGTGCCCGTAATTTCGTCCGGTGGTCGGGTTAGGATTTCTATCTTTGCAACAGCTGAGATCGAAGCAAGAGCTTCCCCCCTGAAGCCCATTGTCGAGATTGTGTTGAGATCTTCTATGTGAATAAGCTTGCTGGTTGCATGTTTTTTGTATGCAATAAGGGCATCTGCCCTGCTCATCCCACATCCATTGTCCCTGACAAGGATCGATTTTTTACCACCGTTTTCGACCTCGATACGTATATCGGTAGCCCCTGCATCAATTGAGTTATCTATCAGCTCCTTTACCACGGATGTCGGGCGCTCTATTACTTCTCCTGCTGCAATTTTATTTATCGTATCCTTATCAAGGATTCGGATCTTTTCTCCTTTATTTTCCTGTGTTTCAGTATGTTCTTCTATCATTCTTCACTCCAATGCCAAAAATATTTACTCTTAATCGAGCAGCCTTTTAAGCTCATGAAGCTTGTTCAGGGCCTGGATTGGGGTCATTTCTTCCACGTTTAATTTTTTGAGGGTTACTTCCACGGGACTGAGACTGTTTTCCTGTACTGGAATTCCTCCGGTATTCCCAGGATCAAAAAGCAGCATCTGGGTATAGCGAGCTGTTGCTTTATTTTTCTTCTTTTTTCCATCCCCACTGTCATCGGTTTCCTCAAGTAAATTTTCCCTTTCGAGTTCCTTAAGAATCTCATTTGCCCTTTCAATTACCTGTTCCGGGACTCCTGCCAGTTTTGCAACATGAATCCCATAACTCCTGTCCGTTGCTCCGGGCACTATTTTTCTCAGGAAGACAAGTTCGTGACCATCTTCTTTTACTGCAATGTGGTAATTTTTGACCCTTTTCAACTTTTCCTCAAGGGCTGTTAGCTGATGGTAATGTGTTGCAAACAGTGTTCTTACTCCCGCTTTTCCTCTGTTGTGCAGGAATTCCACAACAGCTTTTGCTATGCTGTAGCCGTCATAAGTACTGGTCCCCCGGCCTATTTCATCAAGAAGAATAAGGCTTTTGGAGCTTGCATTGTTCAGGATATTAGCAAGTTCAACCATTTCTACCATAAAAGTGCTCTGCCCGCTTGCAAGGTCGTCAAAGGCTCCGATTCTTGTAAAAACCTGATCAATTATCCCTATTGAGGCATAAGATGCGGGAACAAACGATCCGGCCTGGGCCATAATTGCAATTAGAGAAATCTGACGCATATATGTGGATTTGCCTGCCATGTTCGGGCCTGTAACCAGTAAAAACTGGTTATCTTTGCAGTCCATCTCAGTGTCATTGGGGACAAAACCGCCGGACACGGTATTCTCAACTACCGGGTGTCTTCCGTCTCGAATAAGGATCTTGCAGTCATCCGTAAGTTGAGGCCGGATGTAATTGTTATTATCCGCAACTTCGGATAGGGACGTAAGGACATCAAGGGTTCCTATTCTCCCTGCGGTTTCCTGAATTTCCCTCGAGCGGGCTGAAAGAGTCTGAGTAATTTCCATAAAGGTTTCATACTCGATAGCAACTGCTTTGTCATTGGCTGTCAGGATAAGGCTTTCTTTTTCTTTCAGTTCGGGCGTATAAAAGCGCTCTGCATTGGACATAGTCTGTTTTCTGATATAATCTTCAGGTACCTGGCTACTGTTAGCATTAGTTACTTCAATATAATATCCAAAAACCTTATTATATCCCACTTTCAGAGACCTGATCCCACTTCTCTCCTTTTCCTTCTGCTGAAAAGCTGCAATCCACTGCTTACTGTTGCTGGCAATATCCCTGAGTTCATCAAGTTCCGGATTGTAGCCGGGTTTTATCATCCCGCCTTCCCGGACAGAAACAGGAGGCTCGTCAACTATTGCTGTTTCTATCATTTTAGCCAGATCTTCCAGATCCGAAAAAGATGCGAGCCCCTCTGCTATTTCTTTTAAAATTTCGGAATCGCTTTGTTCCATCAGACAGTCCCTGACAAGAGGTAAGGCTTCAAGGGACTTTTTCAAAGCTATAAGATCTCTAGCATTTGAATTTCCATACACTACCCTGCCAACGAGGCGTTCAATATCCCTTACCTCGGAGAGCCACTTCCGGATATCATAGCGAAGCAGAGGTTTTTTTCCAAGTTCTTCCACAGCATCGAGTCTGATATTGATTTTCCTTACGGAAAGCTCGGGCTTTAAAAGCCATTTTTTCAAAATACGGCTACCCATAGGCGTTTTTGTGCAGTTAAGAATACGGAAAAGGGAATTCCCATCCCCTTCATCCCTTACGTTTTTTACTATCTCGAGATTACGCAGGGTTATAGAGTCAAGAATCATAAACTCGGAATTAGAGTATGTCCTGAGAGTGTTGATATGGGCAAGGTCCCTCATCTGCGTGGTCAGTGCATATTCAAGTGCAGCCCAGGCTGAATATACTGCCAGGTCCAGTTTATCGCAGCCCATTCCTTCAAGTGTTGCAACTTTAAAATGGTTTTTTAATTTCTCCTCGGCTTCCACAGCTCCGGAGATTTCTGGAACAAATTCCTGAACAACAGTCTGGTATTTCAGCCTCTCTGTAAGCTCGGTACTTCTGTACAGGGAAGGGGATAGAATACATTCCGCAGGGCGCATGCGGGCAGTTTCACTCAGAAGTTTCTCAAAGCTATCCGAGTCCCTGAACTGGGTCGTAAGGAATTCTCCGGTTGAAATATCCAGAAAGGAGACTCCGATTTCCATCTCCTTTTCCGTATTTTTAACAACATTTTTTCCAATTTTTCCGACTTCCTTTCCTGCAACGGCCATTAGATAATTATTCGAAGCATCCGAAAACATCGATGAGTCGATTGCCGTACCCGGAGTAACTATCCTGACAACCCCTCGCTTCACAACGCCTTTCGCCTGCTTTGGGTCTTCGAGTTGTTCGCAAATAGCCACCTTATATCCTTTATTTATGAGCCTTGGCAGGTAAGCATCGATAGCATGATAAGGAATTCCTGCAAGTGGCATTTTTTCCCCAGTCCTGTCTTTTCCCCGAGCAGTAAGTGTAATTTCAAGTTCTTTAGCAATTGTTTTTGCGTCTTCCCCGAAAGACTCGTAGAAGTCTCCCATCCTGAAGAAGATCAGAGTGTCAGGGTATGCCTGCTTGGCTTCGTAATACTGGCGCATTGCAGGGGTCATCATTTCAGTCATTTTTAAGGTTCCTCAAGTCCACTACGATACTATGTCTTTTATCTTGAATCATCCTTCTTATATATATTTAATAATTCGGTATTGAAGTCATCTAAAGGAGGAAGCACTCTGACTCGGGAAAAATTAATTGAAGTCTGCCCTATCTGCGGGAACGCAGATTTGTATTACGAAGTTGGAGGTTGTAGGGTACTGTTGAATCCAATGGTTCTAACGAATAACGGTTCAAACGAGTTTGTTAAGCTCATTAATCTTTAAAAAATCGGTAAAGAATAACTTAACAAATTATATATATCAGTTTGACTTATTATATTACATTCCAATTATTTATATAAAATTAATTTATTATCAACCCGAGGAGTGATTAATATATCATTTATAGAACCTATTGCGATAATTTTTTCGTCAGCATATTTCGTCTGTTTTTTTTTATCTTCTATGCAGAATATAAGTTTGAAAG
>JAUPKV010000535.1 GCA_030837265.1 Methanobacteriota archaeon | reverse complement strand
TCCTTAACAAAGGATATACCGTACATGGCATAAAGCGGAGATCCTCATCATTCAATACTGCAAGAATCGATCACCTCTATAAAGACCCTCATGAAAGAAACGTAAATTTCTTCATGCACTACGGCGACCTCACAGATTCCACGAATCTTATCCGGATAATTCAGGAAGTTCAACCACATGAGATTTATAATCTCGCTGCTCAAAGCCATGTGCAGGTATCTTTTGAGACTCCTGAGTATACAGCAAATTCCGATGGGCTGGGAACGCTACGCCTTCTGGAAGCTATTCGAATTCTGGACATGGAGAAAAAAACGAAATTTTACCAGGCTTCCACAAGCGAACTTTATGGACTGGTACAGGAAATTCCCCAGAAGGAGACAACTCCCTTTTATCCGAGAAGCCCTTATGCTGCAGCCAAACTATATGCTTACTGGATCACTATAAATTATCGTGAAGCTTACGGAATTTTTGCCTGCAATGGCATCCTCTTCAACCACGAATCCCCTATTAGAGGTGAAACATTCGTTACCAGAAAAATTACAATGGCTGCCGCAAAAATAAGGCACGGTCTACAGGAAAAGCTTTACCTCGGAAACCTGGATGCAAAAAGGGACTGGGGCTTTGCCGGGGACTACGTAGAAGCCATGTGGCTGATGCTTCAGCAGAAAGATCCTGAGGATTTTGTAATAGCGACAGGTGAAACGCACTCCGTAAGAGAGTTCACGGAACTTGCCTTTAAAGAAGTAGGAATGAATATCATCTGGAAGGGTAAAGGCAGAGAAGAAGTAGGAATTGACTTCGATACAGGTAAAGTCCTGATTGAGATTGACCCAAGGTATTACAGGCCTACCGAAGTGGAGTTATTGATAGGGGACTCCTCCAAAGCAAATGAAAAACTTGGATGGGAACCTAAGATGAAATTTGAGGAACTTGTAAAATTAATGGTTAAAAAAGATGAAGAGTTTTTATTAGAAAATCGAAATTTTGCCGGGGCAAATGTTGAAAAACAAACGGACAAAGTTACATAATGTTCTGCCAACAGAAGATCTCAGCGCGCTGCAAGCTGCAGGTATTCGACAGAGAATACACTTGGAATAAGGTGATAAATTTGGACAAGGATTCAAAAATATACGTAGCTGGGCACAGAGGTATGGTAGGCTCAGCATTGATTAGATTGCTTAAGAGTCAAGGTTATGAAAATATAGTTACTGCTACAAGTAAAGAAGTTGATTTAAGAGATTCACACCAAGTAAAAGAATTTTTTAAGTTGAATACGCCTGAATATGTTTTCCTTGCAGCAGCGAAAGTCGGGGGAATTCAAGCGAATTCAAAATACCCTGCAAACTTTCTCTATGATAATCTTATGATTCAAAGTAATGTTATGCACGAAAGCTACCGATTAAAAATAAGAAAACTTCTATTTTTAGGGAGCTCTTGCATCTATCCGAAAGAATGCCCTCAGCCCATGAAAGAAGAATACCTTTTGACAGGGCCGTTAGAGCCTACTAATGAAGCGTATGCTATTGCAAAAATAGCAGGGCTCAAGATGGCACAATACTTCTATCAGCAGTATGGAGTAAACAATATATGTCCAATGCCCTGCAATCTGTACGGACCAAACGATAGTTTTGATCCTGAAAATTCTCACGTATTGTCTGCATTAATTAAAAAATTTGTAGATGCTGTTGATGAAGATAAAAAAGAAGTGGTACTTTGGGGAACTGGAATCGCCAGAAGGGAGTTTCTACATGTTGATGATGCTGCAAAGGCCTGCTTATTTTTAATGAAAAAATGGGATTCGCCAGAAATTATTAATGTAGGAAGCGGAAAAGATATATCAGTAAAAGAGTTAGCTATGATGATAGCTCAGAAAGTACACTACAGTGGAAAAATAACCTGGGACACCGCTATGCCTGACGGAATGTTAAGAAAGTGTCTTGATATTTCAAAACTAAACTCTTTAGGATTCCAATCATCCATAAGTTTAGAGGAAGGTATTGACTTGCAGATAAAAGAGTATGGAAAACTCAAAGACAAAACAATATAATTGACCCAGGGGTAGCTGTAATGATTCCTTTAATGAAGAATGCATTTTATAAAGAAAAAGAAACAAAGGATGCTCTGAGCAAATTTATAATGGAAACTCCCCGTTTGAGTATGGATCAAAAATGTTTTGAATTTGAGAAAAAGTTTGCAGAATTTCAGCAAAGAAAACATGCCATACTTTTCAATAGTGGGGGAAGTGCTAATTTAGCCTTATTTCAATCTCTGAAAAATCTTAACCTCTTAAAAAATGGTGACAATGTTGGTTTTTCTTCATTGACCTGGTCGACCAATGTTATGCCAATCATTCAAATGGGATTCAAACCTGTTCCAGTTGATTGTGAACTTGATACTTTAAACATTAGCTCTAATAAGCTTACTCAAACACTGGATTCCGTTGAATTGAAAGCTCTTTTTATCACAAATGCACTTGGTTTCACAGGAGATTTAGAAGAAATCAGAGAAATTTGCGAGGACAAAGGGATACTCCTTGTGGAAGACAATTGTGAGTCTCTTGGTAGCGAGTTACCCGCAGGAAAATCCGGGAATTTTGGACTTGCTTCGACTTTTTCATTTTACGTCGCTCATCATATGTCTACCATAGAAGGAGGAATGGTTTGTACTGATGATAGTGAACTATCACAAATGTTAAAGATCGTTAGAGCAAATGGGTGGGACCGCAACCTGAACCCCGACCAACAATCGCAAATAAGAAAAAAACACCATATTGATAATGAATTTGACGCAAAATATACTTTTTATTACTTAGGATATAACTTAAGGCCTATAGAAATAACAGGACTTCTGGGTGTTTTCCAGCTGCAGTTTATTGAAGAAATTATCGCAGTGAGAGAAAACAATTATAAATTATTGGAGGAAGAAGCAAAAAGAAATCCTGACTTGATTTCAGTAAATTATTCGCACATGACTAAGTTATCCAACTTTGCGTATCCAGTGATTTGTAAAAGTCCCAACTTAAAAAGTAAATATATCGCAAAATTCATAAATGCAGGTGTAGAAGTTAGGCCGATAATTGCAGGTAACATTCAAAGACAACCATTTTACTCAAAATATGTAAAAGAAATATATGATCTTCCAGGCGCGGAATTTATACATAATTGCGGATTTTATTTTGGAAATTATCCCGAATTAACAAACGAGGATTTTGAGATATTAAAAGATTGCTTAAGGTATCAAGCTTGAGGATCAATAAAACTGCAGTATGAGACCGATTGTATCTCATCTCAAGGAACGAATCTTGCCGGCCAGATCTTAGTGCCTCTGTTCAGTATTTGGTGATACCAGTCCTCCTGTAACGGGAGCTGGACTCTATTATTATTCTGGTATTGAAATTTGACCGGAAAATACTCAAGAACTGTAAGGCATAAAGATGCTCATCAATGTCGTGAATCATAGTCTTTTCGATTTACTAAAAAATATTGTACGGATTTATAGTCACAAGTGATATTATGAAAGTAGTAATTTTATGCGGGGGAAAAGGTACACGTATGCGGGAAGAAACCGAATACAGGCCAAAACCATTAGTGGAAATCGGCGGAATGCCTATACTCTGGCACATTATGAAGATATATAGCCATTATGGATTCAATGATTTCGTATTGTGTCTCGGCTATAAAGGCAACATGATTAAAGAATATTTCTTGAATTTTGAATGGTTTGCCAATGACTTCACATTAAATATGGGTAATGGAAAAGGTAAAGTGACTACTCATGCACATTCCTTGGAAAACTGGAATATCACATTTGCAGATACCGGGGAAGAAACAGATACGGGAGGACGCGTCAAGAAGATTGAAAAATACATTGAAGATGACATTTTTTTCTTAACTTACGGCGATGGTCTAGCGGATATTGACATAGTTAACCTTTTATCATATCACAATTCAAAGAATAAAATTGGCACAGTAACCGGAGCAAGACCCCAATTACGCTATGGAGTTCTTGAAGTGACCGAATCCGGACTTGCCAACTCTTTCGCAGAAAAACCAATAATGAATGGTATGATAAATGGTGGATTTTATATATTGAATAAAGAGGTATTCAATTATTTAAAAGATAATTCAAACCTTGAGCGCGATACAATGCCAAAATTAGCTAAAGATGGACAACTTGCTGTCTTCGAGCATCGTGGATTTTGGCAGGCGATGGATACTTATAAGGAAGTCGAAGAATTCAACAAACAATGGAAATTAAATGAGAGACCCTGGGTTGTATGGTGAACATATGGAATTCAGCTGGAAAAACAAAAATGTCTTCGTCACCGGTGGAACTGGTTTGGTAGGATCCTGGCTGACAAAATTCTTGATTGATAAAGGAGCAAACGTCGTTGCATTAGTGAGGGATATCGTTCCAAAATCAATCTTGTGGTGTAATTCCTCTGAGTTTGATTACATCAAAGATAATTTAACTATCGTCCATGGTAAACTTGAAGATTACGAGCTTTTGGAGCGAGCACTGAACGAGCATGAGATTGAAGTAGTGTTCCATCTAGGAGCACAAACTATTGTAGGAACAGCTAACCGCAATCCGTTGTCTACTTTTGAATCCAATATACGGGGTACATATAACCTATTAGAAGCCTGTCGAAGATCTTCGCTGATTAAAGCTGTAGTTATAGCATCCAGTGATAAAGCATATGGGGAACAAAAACAATTACCATATGATGAGACAACACCATTACAAGGTACCCATCCTTATGATGTCTCCAAGAGTTGTGCTGACCTTATTGCATACACCTATTACAATACATTTAGATTACCTGTTTGTGTAACTCGTTGCGGTAATTTTTACGGGCCAGGAGATCTTAATTTTAATAGAATAATCCCCGGTACGATTCGCTCTTTGTTAGATGGGGAAAATCCAATTATCCGTAGTGATGGAAAATTCATTCGTGATTATTTCTATGTAAAAGATGGAGCTCTCGCATACATGACCCTCGCCGAAAAAATGCTCACCGATATTTTTATCCAGGGCGAGGCATACAATTTCAGTAATGAAACACAAATCACGGTTTTGGAATTGGTGAAAAAGATAGCTGACATTATGGGAGTTAAAACTGAACCGCTAATATTGAATCAAGCTAATAACGAGATTAAGAATCAGTATTTGTCAGCAAGAAAAGCTAAGGAACAACTTGGTTGGAGTGCGAAATATACACTCGATTCTTCTTTGGATGAGACGATTGAATGGTACAGGAATTATTTTAAATTTAAGATGTGAAATTATGAAATTATCAGATTATGTGATTGATTTTCTTGTTGAAAATGACGTTCACAACATTTTTGAAGTTATCGGTGGAGCAATAACTCATTTAATTAATTCAACTTATGATAGAAAAGATATTACTTGTGTTGTTACTCATCACGAGCAAGCAGCTGCATTTGCAGCAGAGGCTTATTCACGCGTAGCTTCAAATGTTGGAGTCTCAATGGCAACAAGTGGTCCAGGTGCAACTAATCTGATCACAGGAATTGGAAGCGCTTATTTTGATTCTGTCCCTTCGTTATACATTACCGGCCAAGTAAATACATATGAGTATAAGTGCACAAAAAATATGAGACAGTTTGGTTTTCAGGAAACTGATATTGTAAGTATTATAAAACCTATCACTAAATACGCAATTATGATAACCGAACCAAATTCTATAAAGTATCAACTGCAAAAAGCTGTATTTTTAGCAAAATCCGGTCGGCCGGGACCAGTTTTAATTGACATTCCCATGGACATACAGAGAGCTCAAATAAATCCAGAAGAATTGCCTGACTTTTTTCAAAGTGAAGAATTCAGAATTAAATATAAAACCGAAAACAGTAACCATAACCAATTTGAAGTTGAAACTATTCTCGATCTTATCAACAAATCAGAAAGACCTGTTGTTTTAGTGGGAGGAGGAATAAGAAGCTCAGGTGCATCAAATGAACTATTTGAGTTTATACAAAAAACAGGAATACCCGTGGTTTCTTCTCTCATGGGACTGGATGCGTTTCCACACAATGATCCAGCTTTTTTTGGAATGATTGGAGCCTATGGAAATCGTTATGGCAATTTGGCCGTTGCAAATAGCGATTTGTTACTCGTCCTTGGTTCAAGGTTAGATATGAGGCAAACAGGAACTAAACCGGAAACTTTCGCCAGAAAAGCAAAGATTATACATGTAGAAATCGATGAAAATGAATCGAAACATAATTTTGAATCCTATTTATGGATTAAATCAGATTTGAAATTTTTTTTGTCTGAAATCAACAAGAGATTAAGTTTCGAAAAAAATAGGTCCCTGAATAAATGGTATAATCTGATTAACTCATATAAAGGTAGGTTCCCCAACTATTTAGAACCTATAAATGAAAATGACCCGATTAGTCCTAATTTTTTAATGAGATACCTTTCTAGTATAACGCCTGAAGACGCGATTATTTGTCTGGATGTAGGACAACATCAGATGTGGGCAGCTCAATCTTTTGAGGTAAAAAAAAATCAGCGGATGCTCATTTCAGGTGGGATGGGAGCAATGGGGTTTGCGTTACCAGCCTCAATTGGCGCTTCTTTTGCCGAGCCCGGAAAACAGGTATTTGTGATCGTAGGTGATGGCGGCTTCCAGATGAATATCCAAGAACTTCAAACTATTGTTAGAAACAAGCTGCCTATTAAGATATTCTTGGTAAACAATGAAAGTCTGGGGATGGTCAGGCAATTTCAAGAACTTTACTTTGATGGCCGATGTGTATCAACCTTGATTGGATATGACTGCCCTAATTTTACAAAAATTGTAGAAGCTTATGGAATACATTCCGAGAGTGTAAAAACTGTTAAAGATTTAAGAAAAATAAATTCTTTAATACTAAATGATCAACTTCCTTATTTTGTAGACATCAGAATTCCTCTAAAATTCAATGTTAATCCAAAATTGGAGTTTGGTAGGCCAATTGAGAATCAATCTCCATATATAGAGGAAGATGAACTAAAATCATTATTATCGGTCCGAAATTTACAAAACTGAATGATATAAAACAATGGCAACTGGAGGGGATTATGTCAAAAAGTCATAAAGTGTTAGTCACTGGTGCTACCGGTTTTATAGGTTCAAATCTTGTAAGAAGACTAGTCAGTGAAGAATATGAAGTTCATATTTTGACTCGAAAAAACTCTGATAAATGGAGGATAGCTGATATACTACCCGACCTGAGTGATCACTACGTAGATCTACTTGAAGAGAAAAACCTAAAGCAGGTAGTAGAGCAAATCGAGCCTGACGTGGTCTTTCATTTAGCTACTTTAGGTATATACGGTGGTGTTCACTCACCTGAAAGAGAAGTACTTCAAACAAATATATTTGGTACAGTTAATCTTATTAATGCCTGCCAAGATATAAAATACAAGTGTTTTGTCAATACGGGCAGTTCCTCTGAGTATGGGCTAAAAAGCTATGCTATGAAGGAAACTGATGTATGTGAACCTATCAATGTATATGGTATTTCTAAATGTGCTTCAACATTATATGGCAGATTCATTGCAAAAACAAATAATAAACCTATAATTGGACTTAGACTTTTTTCTCCATTTGGACCTTACGATGACAGTAGAAGATTAATACCTTATGCAGTAGTGAATGCACTTCAAAATAAACAATTAAATCTAGCGAATGCCAATGCCGTGAGAGATTATATTTTTATCGATGATGTAGTGGATCTTTATCTAAAAAGCATTGAAATAGCATCAAAATTTGTAGGGGAAGTATATAATGTTGGCAGAGGTTCAAATGTAAGTGTAGATTACGTAGTAAAAAAGATACTGGAAATTGCGGACTCCAGAAGTCCGATAAAATGGAATTCTTTTGCAGGAAGAGACCATGATTATGAAAAATGGGAAGCCGATATCGGAAAAATAAGTAGAGACTTTAATTGGCAACCGAAGTATAACATTGATGAAGGTATCAGAAAAACGATCACATGGTTTAGAGATAACTTACATTCTTACTGATTAATAGATTTGACCCCACACAGATGACTCGCTGTGCATCTGGAATGTGAGTAATAATACCTAACCTTATTGATTTACATATCAGGGATTGAGATGGAAAATCATAACGAATTAAAAGAAGAGATTTTTAAGAGAGTCAAAGAGTATTATTTGTTAGTCCACAAAAAAGAGGGTTTTGTTCCAGGAAAATCAAATATTCCTTATGCAGGACGAGTCTATGATGAAAAAGAATTAATCAGTCTTGTCGATTCTGCCCTTGATTTCTGGCTAACTGCTGGAAAATTTGCTAAACAATTCGAGAGAGAATTTGCGGATTTCCTGGGGATTAAACATTGTTTATTGACTAATTCAGGGTCCTCTGCTAATTTATTGGCCGTATCTGCTTTAACCTCTCCAAAGCTTGGAGACAAGCAATTGAAGCAAGGTGATGAAGTAATTACGGTCGCTGCAGCCTTTCCTACAACAGTAAACCCAATTATTCAGAATAATCTTATCCCAGTGTTTGTAGATGTAAACCTTGGCACATATAATATTCAACATGACAAAATTGAATCTGCGATTTCGGATAAAGCAAAAGCAATATTTGTTGCACATACGATGGGAAATCCATTCAATCTAGACGCAGTAATGAAAATTGCTGAAGAGTATGACCTCTGGGTAATTGAAGATAACTGTGATGCCCTTGGATCGAAATACAATGGGAGATATACAGGAACATTCGGCCACATAGCGACTTTCAGTTTTTATCCGCCGCACCACATTACAATGGGTGAAGGGGGTGCGCTGGTAACTAACGATATGGAACTAAAAAGGCTTATAGAGTCTTTCAGAGATTGGGGACGAGACTGCTGGTGCGGACCTGGATGTGATAATAGTTGTGGGAAACGTTTTGAAACGCAACTTGGAGATTTACCGTATGCCTATGATCACAAATATATTTATTCCCATATCGGTTATAATCTTAAGGTTACTGATATGCAGGCAGCAGTTGGGGTTGAGCAACTTAGAAAACTGCCCGCATTTATTCAAGCAAGGAAGAAAAATTTCGAACTTTTATATGATGGACTAAAAAAATATGAAAAATATTTTATTTTGCCCGAAACAGAACCGGAAGCAGATCCAAGTTGGTTTGGGTTTTTATTAACAGTTCGTGAAGAAGTGGGATTTAGTAGAGAGGAGATTGTAAACTATTTAGAGAGAAATCATATTGCTACTCGCATGCTGTTTGCGGGAAATATAATTCGTCATCCCAGTTTCAAGGGTATAAATTATAAGATGCCAATAAATCTCTTAAATACGGATCGCATTATGAACGACACTTTTTGGATTGGAGTTTATCCAGGTATGACAGAAGAAATAATTGAGTATATGTTAAAGGTTTTTGACGATTTTATTGATAATTTATAATCATGAGCCTATCCCAAAACATTATCTAATCCGTTATTGCCGCCAACATTACAACTCCGATTTTCGGCATTAAATTGGTTTTGGGATAGGCCCATATTAAAATACTCAAAAATGCTCTATTAACATCACTAAAAGACCCCCTTGAGAAGAGGTATTAAGAATTGCAAAAAGATATGAAAGTGAAAATGAAAATCGTTCCTGTTTTTTTACGCTATGATTATGGAAAAAGGTCCCGCGGCGATTCTCTTGAATTTGTAGGTTTCTATTCGGCTTTGAATCAGATTTTTGAAGAGGTTTGCCCGTTTTGGTTTGATGAATATCTTGATAAAAAAGATGAACTACAAAAAAAACTCATTGAATTTATCGATACGATAAAGCCTGATATTGTTTTCTTTATTTTGATGAATGATGAGTTTTCTTTTGATACGTTAGATTATTTGAAAAATAAATTTATTACCATAAATTGGTTTTGTGATGATCATTGGCGTTTTGAAAGTTTTACAAAAGATTATGCACCCCATTTTACATTTTCAGTAACAACAGACAAATTTGCAATGAGTAAGTACCGAAAGATGAAGTACGAAAATGTACTTTTAAGCCAGTGGGCATCTTATGGATGTACCAGAAACCTCGATTTCGAATCCATCAAATTTAAATATGATGTTTCGTTTATCGGAAGCATCAGCGGATATAGGAAATGGATTGTAGAAGAGCTATCGAAAAAGGGAATAAAAGTTGAATGTTTTGGATATGGTTGGAAAAATGGAAGAGTTTCATTTGAAGATATGAAAGAGATTTTCAAAACTTCAAAGATAAATTTAAACATCTCAAACGGCAGATCTTATGATATTCGCTATGTTTTTTCTTCATTTAAAAACATAAATGATCTAAAAGAGCTTTTGAGACAAAAAAAAATAGCTGAGCAAATCAAAGCTCGGAACTTTGAGATCCCTACCTACGGAGGGTTCCAACTAACAAACTATGTTCCATCTTTAGAGGATTATTTCGAAATCGGCAAAGAAGTAGAGATCTATACTGGCATTGATGATCTTATTCTTCAAATAAACTATTATTTAGAAAACGAAGAGAAAAGAAAAGAAATTGCGATTAATGGGTATAAGAGTTCTGTGAAAAAAGATACTTATTCGAACCGATTGAATGACATTTTTGGGATAATTAATAGGAGTAATAGATGAGAATTCATGATTAAAGCAACTTTTTTTGTTAGTTCTTTTTATTTGAACAACCGGATATTTGATATATCGGATGAAATCTGTAATCGAGATGATTGTTTATATGGATTTCATCTATTGAAAGAAAAGCTTCAAGAGAAGGATATTGACCTAAGCACGCAAGATATT
This sequence comes from Methanobacteriota archaeon, assembly GCA_030837265.1. The sequence goes on along the minus strand of JAUPKV010000535.1, from coordinate 3,176 downwards.
AACACGCCTTCAGCTTCTCAGATAATTCTTTACAACGAAATGCCAAAAGATATAAGTATTCTCCAAAATAAAAAAAATTATTTACTTATCTTTGAATCAGAAGTTATAAAACCAGATAACTGGACCATCTCGTATCATCAATATTTTAACAAGATATTTACATGGCATGATCAATTTATTGACAATGAAAAATATATTAAAATAAATTTCCCAAATAAATTGCCTGAAAAGTTAAACTTCGACCTTTCTGACAAGAATAAACTTTGCACCATGATAGCAGGGCACAAATCCAACTCCCATCCACTTGAATTATATTCAGAAAGAGTAAAAGCAATTCGGTGGTTTGAGCAAAACTATCCCGCAGATTTTGATTTGTATGGTATGGGTTGGGATACTTACTGTTTTAAAGACCCATTTTCTTCACTCAATTGTTTTAAAGTTTTGACCAAATTATTAAAACCGAAATATTCTTCATACAAAGGAATAATAAAATCAAAAAGAGAAGTATTAAAAAGATATAAATTTGCTATTTGTTATGAAAATGTTCGTGAAATTCCGGGTTATATTACGGAGAAAATATTCGACTGTTTTTTTGCAGGATGTGTACCTATTTATTGGGGTGCTCCAAATATAACCGAACATGTTCCGGCAAATACATTCATAGATAAAAGAAAATTTGAGACTTTTGAGGAGCTTTACAGTTATCTTAAGAATATGCCTGACAATGAGTATTTGAACTATCTTGATGCGATTAAGGGCTTTATTGAAGGGAACATGATCTATCCATTCAGTGCAGAGGGTTTTGCTGAGACATTAAGCAACGAAATTGTTGGAGATATGATGCATGAATAAATTATTTACAAGGATATCCCATGTGTTATCCGCAAATCATATTACAACATCCTTCTGTTATTATTCGTTGTCACAGGCAATTACAGCAATTGTGGGTTTTATTATTCTTTCTGTGTATACGAAACTTTTGGAACCATCCGAATTTGGCAAAGTATCTATCATATGGGTGTTTATAAATATCGTTTCTATATTAATTGATGGGAGACTAAACACTGCGTTTTCTATAAAATATTATAAATCATCAAGAGAGGAAAATGTTACCAATATTTACTCTATTTTTCTTTATAATTTGATAGTTTATTCTATTTTTTTCTTTGTTTTCCTATCATTTCCTTGGCTGTTTGAGAGTCTATTGGGGATAAAAATAATAAAATCAGAAATTTATGTAATTTTCTTACTGATCCTGGTCATGATTTTCGGAAATTTTTACACAAATTTTTTAATGATTTCTCGAAAACCTAAGAGTTTTTTTATAGTATTGTTAGTGTTTAATGCAGTCCTGATAATATCAAGTTTAGTATACTTATTCACTTTTAGTGCAGGTTATATTTCATATTTAAAAGCCTATACAATTTCGTATCTAATTTTATCACTCCTTGGACTAAGATTTTTCATCAGCACATACAAACCAAGAAGAAAAATGATTTCATGTTCTAATTTAAAAAAACTGTTAAACATCGGACTGCCGCTAGTTCCTGATGCTCTACTTCTTATGCTTTTAGTATGGGCAGACAGGTATGTGTTGAACCTGTATAGCGGATTGACCATTGTGGGGATATATAGCGCAGGGTACAGATTTTCGGAGATCATTAATAACTTTGTATTAACCCCTTTTGGGCAGGCAATGTCACCTACATTATTTGAACAGTATACTAAGTCAATAGTTGAATACAAAAGAATCATGGGACAGATTCTAAAGTATTACTGGCTGGTAATTTTAAGTATAACGATTGTTTATTTTGTTTTCTTGAAAGAGGTATATATGTTGTTCATTGGAGGAGAATATCTTGAAGGTTACAACATTATTGGAATTGTGCTGCTCGGAATAATTATAGGAGGAGCAGCTAATCTTCTTTCAGCCACATTAATTATGAAGGAAAAAACAAAATATGTGTTCTTATTTACTTCAATTTCGGTTTTTCTAAATATTGGACTTAATTTTATCATTGTCCCGACTTATGGAATGTATGGCGCATCAATAGCAACACTACTAAGTTACATTTTGCAATTCATACTGATTTTTTACTACACACAAAAATTAGTATACATAAAATACGATTACTCATTTATCTTCAAATCTACTTTCTGTTCCTTATTTTTTCTCATTTTGGTAATACTCGTATCCTATTTAAATATTAATTCACTTATACGTATAGGCTTGAAGGCAACATTATTTCTGTTATTCATTATGACAACATACAGCTTTAAGGACTTGAGGTATATTTGGAAGAGGGTTTTAAACTATGTCTCTGCATGAAAATAAGCAACCATTGGTGAGCATATGCATACCTGTATATAATGCTGAAAAAACAATAGTTAGCACCCTGCAGTCCATTATTACTCAGACATATCAGAACATTGAGATTATTATTTCGGATAATGCATCTGCGGATAATTCTTTAGATCTTATAGAAGAATTTACAGATCCAAGAATGGCAATTTATAAAAATAGTGTAAACGTAGGTGCAGAAAAGAATTTTACCAAGTGTATTGACCTTGCTACTGGAGATTATATCGCAATATTCCATGCAGATGATATATATACGCCAGAGATGGTTGAAAAACAAGTAAGGACTTTTCAAGAGAATCCATCAATCGGTGCAGTCTTTACTGCAGCTACTTATATTAATGAGGACAATGAGAAAATAGGAGAGAGTAAGTTACCAGATGCCATAAAAGGAAAAAAAAAATGTGACTTTGGTGAGATATTTATTTCGTTATTGAGAGACGGACCTTTTTTAATGTGCCCAAGTGCTATGGTTAAAAGTAAATTGTATAGAGAACTGAACCCGTTTAAATATGAGCAGTTTGGGACATCTTCAGATTTGGATATGTGGTTGAGAATTCTGGAAAAACATCCTATAGTCATTCTGGAGGAGAGACTATTAAATTATCGGATAAGCAAATCTCAGGGAAGCTATGTTTTAATGTATTTACGTACTGAAAAGTCAGATTTTTTGAAAACAATGGATTACTATCTGTCTGTCAAGTCAAGAGATCTGAATATTCCTGATGATGTTCTGGATAGCTATGAGATCAAGAGGAATTTTGATAACCTGCTGCGCGCTGTAAATCATTTGATCAAAAACGAAACTCATGATGCG
>JAUPKV010000534.1 GCA_030837265.1 Methanobacteriota archaeon | reverse complement strand
TCCTTCAGTAACTAAGTTTTCGTACAAGCTCTTTTGTTACATAGCAATCCGCCCGATCCTATGTATTTTGCCTGGAATACCTATACGGAGATAGTTATCCACTAGCTCCTCAAGAAGGACTTAAGCAGTCAACCCCTTAATAGATATTGAAACATAAATACATACTTAGCTAAAAAAGAAGAAATAGGAAATAAATTTAAAAATAACGTTTTATTAAACTATTTTTTTTTAGATAACTTTTTATTCATCCTCTAAATACTAATTTAAGTGCTCGTAAAAGGTTAAGTCTGGACCATATTAGTTAAATGCCTCATCAGCTGACACTTCAAGAAACTGTCTTGTTTATAGATTTTTGTTAAAAATTTGAATCTCGAGCCATTTAAGTCCTAAAGTTCTTCATGCCTCAGAGTCACCACGTTCCCACGTCCCTTCTTAAACTTCTCAATGAGCCCTCTCCTTTCAAGATCTGCAAGCATTAAGCTTACTTTTGCATCGGAACACCTAAGGCTACTGCACAGATCTTTCTGGTTAATTCGACCATTTTGATCCCTAATTATCTCCATGACCATTTGGAGGTCTGAAGGCAGCGGATTTTTATTTTTAGGATCAGGATTATCAATCTCATGATTACCTGCAAGCTTTTCAAGAGAGCTTTTCTCATTCTCATCTTCTGATCCGTGCTCCGAATGTTCTGTTATATTTGCTGAGTGTCTCTCTCTGCTTTCTTCTGCTTTCGCTTCCTCTTCCTGTCTCTTGGATTTTGATTCAATTACCGACTCAGTTACGGAGATTTTGGATTCTGATACAGGCTCTTGTGTATATACCTGAAAATCCGTTCTCAGCTTTGGATCAAAACTGTTATCTGGAACCTTTGTCAAAAGTTCTGGAGTGTTTGCAGGTATTGATAAATCTCTTGTATTATGTCCTGTTTTCGCTCTATGGGTATTACCTATCTTTTTGTGCTTTCTGGAAATTTGATAGCCTAAGGCTGACAGGAAAACAAGAATAAGAGCTATTAAAAAGTAACTTACAGTTGAAATATAAGACTCACTGTCTTTAGTAGAATTCACGCTTTTGGAATCTAATGTCTTGCTTGTGGTTACTTCCGTTGAGGGATTCCCGGCACTTGAGGTTAAGTTTTTTGAGGATCCTTTTACTCTGGAGCTACCCATTAGTTCTTCTGAGTAAACGGGAAGAAGTATGAGGTCATGTACATATTTCCCCTTACTTTTAATACTCACACTGTCCTCAACCGAATAGATTACAGTACTATTTTGGTAATACTTTGCTGAAATGGTATAATTTCCAGGCTCCAGATCAAAAGAGTACATTCCATATTTTGCTACCATGAATTGGGCAGGAGTAGAGTTTACATAAACCACAGCATTATCTAGAGGTTCAAAAGTATCCAAGCTATATACTTCCCCATGGACTGTGGCAGTAGTGTTGTCTATGGAGGTGATGTTGTCTGCTGCAGCAGGTAAAACTAAAGAGAATATAACAACAACGCAAATACTAAAACCCAACTTCAGACTCATTTTTATCGTAAACCCAGGGGTATTACTTGGCTTTTTGAACTGCACCTGTTATATTTGTTTATACTTAAGTGATATAGTTTAAAGTCTTAATATAGTTTTATTTTTTTACTAAGATTTTCTGACTTCTTGAATAAGGAATTTCATAGAGTATAAAGCAGAACTGCTAGGTATTCCTATAATTCCAATTGATCCTCGAAACACATTAAAAGAGTGTTCTGTGTGGATACACAGATAAGAAAATAAACAGAATCAAGCATCTTTTGTATGCCTTGAATGTATGCATACTGAAAATACTGATTTCAATACGGCAAAAATATTGCTTCTAGGGCAATTGTTAACCTGCCTACAGTGCTCTGCTTAGGAAACTAAGACGTAGAAGCGCAAACCTTACAGCTTTATCGTGAGGTCGTTGACATAACTAATTCATGATTTTTTTCATCGGGCCCATATTCACCTGTACCATTAAGTGCTTGTTCACCTGGACTTGTTCCTTCACTAAAAGGGGGGCTGAGCCCAATTTTGTTCTGTCTTTACTCCGCCTGTGTCTTCAATGCTATATAGTCCATTCCCCAGAAAAGTTGCATATCCCTCCCCATCAGCAGTAAGGGCAAGGTTTTTGCCTCTGATCATTACTGCCTTATGAGAACCGGAAATTCTCGCATCAGCAGAATGTATATGATACAAAAGCACATTATCCTGCATTTCGGTTCTCTCCTCAAAAGTGTAATCTCCATTTATATCGATTTCAAAATCTTGAGAATGGAATGGTACTGCAATATCTCCTTCTTCTACGTGCAAATTGAGAGTAAAACTACCCCTCAAATTAATCATTCCTTCTCCTGAAGCATTAAGTTTAGATGTGCTATTTAAGTCTGCGCTTCCAGGCATAAGACGCTGGAATTCATTGAAGATCTCTTTGAGGACATCGTTGGCTTGAATCATACGATTCTGAGATTCAATTAAATACTCCTTTTTCATATGCTCAGATGAACCGTCTTC
>JAUPKV010000533.1 GCA_030837265.1 Methanobacteriota archaeon | reverse complement strand
TTTTGGGCGGGGTTTAAGTAAATATACTATCGTAAGGGGGATTATACCTGCAAGGGCAGCAAGTCCCAGAGGAAACTCATAGGCCATAGGCAGGATCACCTTTCCCCTATGATTGTAAGGACAGAGTCAAATGGCTTGTTCTTGATGCTTATTTTGAAGTATGGAATTTTAAAATCGTATGCAATCTTATCGAGCTCGGCCAGATGTTTATTGTATAAGTCGAAGTATTCTTTTTTGAACTGAGGGCCCACTGAGGTGTTAATTTCTTCGTTAGTTTCGCTGTCAATAAATTTGACTATACCTTCCATGTTTTCGGGCAGGTTAATTTCTGTTTCGTCATATATATGCACAAGGAGAATCTCATGTCTGGAAAGCCTGTGGACAGCATGTCGGATGGATTCGGGATTGTCCAGAAAATCTGAGATTATTAAAATCATCGATTTTGATTTTATCCTGGGGTATAGAAAGTCCGCAGAGTCTGCAAGTTTCGTTTTTCCGTTAACGGAAATTGTGGATAAATTATCAACAGTCCTGAGGAACTCGTCTCTTCCTTTGTGAGCTTTGGTGTAGTCTACGTTATCTGTAAAAGTTGCAATCATATACTGGTCGTTGCATCTCATTACAACGTATGAAACTCCTAAGGCCACCGTTGAAGCGTATTCGAATTTATTGGGATTATCCTCTGGAAAAAGCATGCTGCTGCTGGCATCAAGCAGGATGACCATATTCAAGGTTTTATTTTCCTCGAACCTGCGAATATACAGCTTCTCAGTACGCGCATAGAGGTTCCAGTCAATTTTCTTTAATGGGTCTCCGGGATTGTATTTTCTGTGGTCTACAAGCTCAAGCCCGGATCCTTTTTTTGTTGAGAGATGGTTGCCCGAATAGACTGCTGCTACTCTATTCTTGAGGGGGAGAGTATATTTATCAAGCTGAACCAGGAACGACATATCTATCTTATTTTTTGCACCAGCCATATTTTATCACTGCTTCCAACCATGTTTCAATCACTGGTTGAGGTCATGCAGTTGCTTTTTATCCGCCATAATTTTTTGTATGATCGTATCGCTACTTACATTGCTCCTTGCAGCATCAAAGGATAGAATCAGCCTGTGTCGAAGGACAGGAAGAACCATAGAATCGATATCTCCTCTTTCTACATACCCCCTGTTATCAAGAAATGCATTTGCCTTTGCGCAAAGAATAAGAGCTATTGACGCCCTTGGAGATGCCCCTGCTTCTATCGTTTCAGGCATTTCCCGAGTCTGGTTTACGATATCGATTGCATATCTCTTGAGTTTGTTGGAAATCGGAATCCTTCGAGTTATCTGCTGCAGTTCGAGAAAAGTCTGTTTGTCTATACATCTCTGAACAATTTGCCTGAAAGCTTCTGCATATCTGTTTACGATCTCAAATTCTTCTTCTTTGTTCGGGTATTTCAGATAGATTTTCATTAAAAACCTGTCAAGCTGGGCTTCGGGCAAGGTGAAGGTGCCTTCCATTTCAATCGGGTTCTGGGTCGCAAGGATAAAAAAAGGTTCATCCAGCAAGTATGTAGTATTTGCCACAGTTACTTGCTTTTCTTGCATTGCCTCAAGTAATGCAGACTGGGTTTTGGGCGATGCCCGGTTAATCTCATCTGCGAGGACGATATTTGCAAAAACTGGACCCTGCTTAAACTTGAAATGTTTGGAGCCCCTCTCGTCATCTTCAATTATATCGGTCCCTGTAATGTCCGTAGGCATCAGGTCAGGCGTACATTGAATCCTGCTAAACTTCATGTTCATAATCTGAGAAATGGTGGCTATAGTCAGGGTTTTACCTAGTCCGGGGTTGCTTTCAACCAGAACATGTCCCTCACAAAGCATTGCTATTAAGATCTGTTTGATCATCTCTTTCTGACCAACGATAGCATTACCGATTTCTTTAAAGATAAGTTCAAAAATCTGAGGAGCCCTTTCATAAGTAGGTTTTAAATTAATTTCCGAGTCTTGAAGCTGAATTTCCTGTACTTCTTTCATGTTAAACTCCATTCATTTTATAGTAGATTCGGATTATTGTTAAACTGTCATGAGACCCCCCTTTCTATGGCATCTTCAAGATGAGAGCTTTTCAAAATATTGTTTTATCAGGGGCTCGTATTCTTCAGGAAGGTTTTCTGAATACGTTTGACTATATCTTGATTCTTCAATGATACTGCTTGAGTCTCCACTCAATTTATTGTTCGCATCCGTATCTATCTGGTTTGTAAAACCAAGCCCCAGAGTTGGATTTATTTCCATCTCAATCTTCTCTCCGTTTTTTATTATAACGGCGTCAACCTTGTACTCGATATCCTTAGGTGCTTTCTCTTCTTTTCCAGATGCGGTTTCACCAGGCAAACCCGGAATTTTCTCCATCAATCGGCTGGGAGAGATATCGAAGCTGAAACCTTGATTTATGCAGTAAACAAGTACTCCGCTAAACAGCAGAAATATTGCAAAAGATCGGAATATTTGATTGCGTGGAGCCAGACTTTTTATATTGAGTTCATTTAATTGATTCCGCACATCCTCAAAAAGATTTTTAGTAACTATATTGAGATTTTGCTTGTTATCATATGCTGTACTTAGTTTTATCCGGAGTCCTGGGAAATTATTTTCAAGTATTTTTATCAGATCAAATTCCTTTTTTTTTCTGAACAGCTTGAAGCTGATAAATACAAGAAAAGTGAGTATCATTGCTCCTGCAGCCATCAGGATAATATTGAACCTATAGGGTTCGATATAAGTCTGAGTTTTAATTACTGTGTTTATTCCGGGAAAAAAGTAAGCAAACTCATACCCATTAAATAATATAAATAATAAGAACAA
>JAUPKV010000532.1 GCA_030837265.1 Methanobacteriota archaeon | reverse complement strand
CTGATTATTCCAGCTCACTTAAGTAATTTTTTGTTTTCCACTTATAGTAAGCTAGTACTATATGCTTTTGACCCTTATTTCGCAAATATGGGTTTGGGACTATTTATATTTATAAGTGGATATTTATTATATTACAATAATCCCTCAATAAATTCGTTTCAGGACATTTTTTCCTTCTATAAAAAAAGACTTATAAGAATTTTTCCTCTTTACTGGGTAGCACTCATAGCTTATATATTGATATTTTCGGTATATGCCTCGAAATTAGATTCAGGTTTTGTCTTCCCCAATGCACGAAATGCATTTGGCTCTTTTAATATGTTAGTACATTTTTTAGGGTTACAAATAGTCCTTGCTCCAGCTTATGCTTCTCCAATGTTAACACTCTATTTTATCGGATTAATTATTGCCTTATATACCGTTTATCCCTTTATTATCAAGTTTTCGAGCAACTCCAAACGGCTTTTATTTGTTTCGTCCACAATATTCTTTGTGCTCCTTTTTCTTTCAAGAATCCTCAATATCATTGACGTTCGTTTTTCATGTTTTTCTGGATATTTGTGCTTGGTATTCTTACCTGTAAAGAAAATCTATTTGAAAAACCCGAAGAATTAGTGAAAAAATCTTATGCCCGTATTCTGCTAGCAGCCTTTCCGATTATATTCGTATTAACTGTTGTACTGGAATCAAGAACAGTCTTATTTTTGGACCCTGATGTTTCTTTAACCGTTGAATCTGCAAGTAGTGGCAAAATAAATTCTTTTATTATAATATCGATGTTGAGCAATGTAGCGAACTCCTTGGGTCTAAACTATGCTACCTTAAGATTCATAATTGATACCTTGCTTCTTAATTTCTTTACAATTCTTTTCTGCATCCTTGAGTACAGGTTTGCAGTGAAGCTTATAAACGATCGACTTTCGAGTTCAATAAGCTCAATCATAACATATGTCGCTTCGTCTTCATATTGTGTTTATTTATTCCATAGGCCTTTTTTGGCACTATGGGACGCCAAAATAAATTTCATACAAAATCCGATTTTACATGATGCAGTTACAGTATTTGTAGCGCTTCCGATCCTATTTTTCATCTCATATCATCTTCAATCATTTGAGTTTAATTTGAAGAAATTTATCTCAAACAAAAAAACTCATAGCGATGATCTTCCTAGCAAGAGTTTAGGGTGAAAAATTGGTAAAACAAGATAAATATCCAGACAATTGAAGTTTTCCTGTGAAATGAGGTGTAAAGCTGAAATTGTTACTTCAAAGAGTATCAAAATTGGGCTGACACACCCTGCTTAAGTAACATTAGGTCCGCGTCAAAGCTGTCGATTTCAGTGTTTTAAAAAGCATCACAGTTCTTTTAAAACGTTTATTACACACCATCTGGATATACACTGTAAGTGTGATTGTTTTCAGCCCAGAAAGTAATCGACTTATCCGGTTCTTTCGTATAATTTAAAGATTTATTTAATGTACGGTCGTAAACCTGTGTATAGTTTCCGGCAGTTATATTTACATTTATAAAAGAGTTGGCGCCGTTTGTATGGGCATCAAACATGATCAGACTTCCATTATACTCCAGAATATCATAGTATGCATCGTATGTGTTGCGGTTTACCTGGCTATAGACGTAAAAAGGTACTAAGGAAACATTGTTTGAACAATAGTTATCTACCCAGTAACTGAACTTTGAGCAACTAATTGAGTATTTGCTAGCAGGTTCCGGATCAAGTTCATGGGTAAAAACAGGATACACCATACCTGCTCCGGATACTTGCTCCCACCATTCCCAGGTATCATCATCCAGGTTTCCAACAATATTCTCAGCATTTATTCCAGATTCTCCATTTCTCCAGAACATACCTAGTTTGTCGTATGCGTAAATTGCATGAGTAATATTATCTTGATTTCTCAGCGAACACCAGGTTGTAGGTTTTTTCCCGATTTCGTTATAAATGTATAAATACTCCTCATCCATTACTTTAAATGCCTCTTCAAGTGGAATACCATTTAGTTCCTTTGAGTAGTGTATTCCCACTTCCCAGGAGCTATTTGCAACCAGATTGCGCAAATATTTAAGGTCTGTCTCATTGTAACGCTCAAGATAAACCTTATCAAACCATATCGTACCTTCACCGTTGTTGCTTTTAAGATAGTTAATGCCCTTTTCTATTGTATTTCTGGCATGAGGTCCATCAATCCCGAAAGGCATTATTTTGTTATTTCCAATGGGAGTAATGAGTTTTCTATCTGCTTTCTGGTTTATTCCGTGTATATTTACGTTAAGGTACGTACCCTCACCAATTATGAAAGCCGTTAACTTCATGTACCCGTTTGAAAAATCCACATACGGAAGCTTTTGCCTCTCGATATTATAAAATGGGGTCACGATACTGCTGCCATCTTTTGCGTAGATGGTATTCGTCTTATTGTACCCATCAAACATAATATTAAAATCCGATTTTCCGGAAGTATTCCCTATACATATGCTTTTAGATCCGATATCTTCGGAAGATTTTCTGAAATAACTCCTTAATATGACTCTGTTGTCTATTCTTTGAATGATTAACCTGGAGCCCGGACTGTTAAGTTCAACAAAACTATGATCATCATCAGTGTCCATGGTCATTGAAACTTGATAAGTACACTTCGCCATCGGCGTTAAATTACAAATATATAGTGATCCGCATTGTCTGGGTTGTTCTCTGTACTGAACCAGTGGAATAGAAGCTTCTTCACAGAAACATTCAGCCTCTGAAGATTTAATTAAATTTCCCGGAAGCTCTTTTACTCCGAAATCCAAAACGGCGTCTGCAGAAGGAAACAAACAGGAAGGAATTAGACAGGAATCTCTTACCGTTTTATACTCCAGTCCTTCTGAGCTATTGAACAGAACCTGTGGTTTTAGAGTTCCGTAAATTGTACAATACAGGCTGTCACAAATATTATTTCCCGAAACATTTGCAAAAAAAACGTTATTGGGGACAGCACCATATTCAGAATAGTTTTGTGAAAGCAAGGTGATAGTGCCCTGATCAATATATTCGTGAGTTTCCACGTAACCATTATCCGAAAAAGCTTCTGCTTCTCCAATATACAAATAAACCAAAGGAGACAACACAACAGATGACAAAATAAAGAATGTTTTTAGATGACTGCAGGGCTTCACTGAACCACCAGATTGATTTTACTTTCTAAATATTATTGCATGAAACTTGTACTCGTAATACATTGATTGAACGCAGATCATTTCAAAACCGTGTTTATTTACAATTTTTTCAATCTTATAGGGGGTATGGGTGTATCCGAGAATATCTCTAGGGCGATTTTTCAAGCTAGCAGACACCATCGTTTTAAGTTCAAAACCCACTTTACATAAAATATTCACAGGTTTTGTATCTTTTGAGAATAGACCTATTTTCCACAACGGATATAGGCGAGAATCCTGTATATCGAATATTACTATTTTACCATCCGTGTTAAGATACTTTGATGCATTAAAGATGAACTTATCAATTTCCGGATATGTCAGGAACTGTAATACTCCAGCTGCAGTTATTCGATCAAATGAGAACTCCAGTTTATCCCATACAGTTTTATCATCAGCCAGGATTAACGATATATTTTCGCACTTCCTTTCCCTGATTCTTTTGCTTGCTTCATCAAGCATGGATGCGGAAAAGTCAACTCCTATTAGCTTTTCATATTCATATGCGTAATGAACTAGTAGTTCTCCTGCACCGCACCCAAAGTCAAGAAGTGTTTTACCACCATCCAGATGGAATAATTTTTCCTTAGCTTCCATCAAAATAAAATCTTCAGCTGACGATCTGTGGCCGCCGCATCTCTTGTCTGCAAAAAACTCTGCCCATACGTTTTTTGTTTTTGACATTTTTCATGCACCGCAATCTGGCTTTCCTTCTTGCTTCTTTACTCCGGCAGGAAATTGATTACAATACAGTATCATCATGATCCAACTTTAGTGATGAGAGCAGTTGCAGGTGCCCTGTGTAGATAATTCTTGCAGCAGCCCATTTTTATAGTCCTTAACTGCAGCGGAAATCTTTCCCGAAGCTCCTGCAAACACCTTGATTTTATTTTCTGCCAATGACATTAGCGGCCTTCCGCCGATGCCTGAAACGAGTACGGTCTCTACATTATGTGATTTTAAGATTATCGAAGGTGCAGCGCAGTTGTGCTCTCCATTAGGAGACACGTTGCTAACTACGCTAACATCTACGACAGTTTCATCCTGTACATCTACAATTGTAAAGTATTCACATGAACCAAAATGAGCACATACATCAGACTCAAGTCCACTGTCACTCATCGAAGGTATGGCAATTTTTATCAATTTCTGCACTTCCTGCTTCAGCTTATACCGCTATCCTTTTCTTTTTAGGACAGTAATAATCGTTCTCAATTAGCCTTCTTCCTCTTCCATCTCCGCCAATGCGGTAAATTCTGCCGTAACCACACTTTAGACAGTTTGTAGGACGTCCTTCATTGCACTTCGATTCCCATTCAGCCCGCATTTTGGAGGTCATTCCAGAAAGTTTTCCTGGAGATGCCCATCCTATCAGCAGCCTCGTTCTAGATGCCCACCCCATCAGTAGCTTCGTTCGGTTCGATCTGGAGAAGGTCGCAAAGCCGAATAGTCTCAAGCTCCCCTATTGACAGTAATGATTTCCAGGTCGCAAAGAGGGATTTTTCTGGGCTTTTAATAGGTGGCCTTTGGAAAGCACGAGACCCTGCGCTTAACTCCATTGACCATCAAATCACACATATGAGATAAACTATAAATAATTTCCTAAACATATTTGTATTTTTATGTTTTTCGGATCTAAAAATATATTTTCAATGATACCCAGCTGTTTTCCTTATTCGGAAGGCATTTGTAAATTCAGAATAACAATTTTAGAAAAAATACTGCGGAAGTGGGCTCCGATTATAATTTAGTTTTTACGTTTTATCCCATTTGCTTTTTATATTCTCTTGCTTTATCTTATCGTCATCTGCTTACTCCTCACAAACAGGGCTTTTCGTTCCTTTTTCAAAGAAATTCTTCGTGGTATACACGATCCACTTCCAGTGTAAAATAAAGTGAATGACGGTAAGACCCATCATGAAGATGCCGGCTCTGCTATGTATCCAGACCCAGGTGTTCTTTGCTAATCCCATATACAGCATATATCCCCCCCTCGGAATTCCTGAAGGCATAAAAAAATACATGAACAAACCTGTGCCCATAACACTTAAAAATAAGATTGCCAAAATAATGTCGACTAAATAATTGATTTTCGTTCGGTTCAGCCTTTCACTTCCAATTTTATTTTATATTTTAAAAGTACGTGAGAATATGTTCTCCAATTATAATTTATTTTATTTGTCTTAAACCTTAAATATTTATTTCTTCTGAATAATATCCCATCCTGAGAATTAGAGAAATCAGAAGCAAATAATCAAAATCTGAGGGCATCTTTGGGGCATGCACTTATACAGCGTCCGCATTTGATGCAGATCGGACAAAAGGAACACCAGGATCTTGGGCTCCAATAACTACCCATGTCGAATTAGCTTTATACTTGAAGACATAGTCCCATTATCCAAGCTCTGCTGGATTGGGATTTAAAAATTTGCAGAGCTCATGTAGTATTAATTAGTCCCAGCTCAAGACACTGTTTTGTTTAAAATTATTATAAGTGTAGTCGCTTTTTAAGCTTACTGCACCGTGACATATCTCAATATTGAGATATTTACAAGCAAAGCCTATCATTTTGATTGTTTAAACTCCTGTGTTATTATTCTACCATTGCAAGAATATATACACTGGCAAGTACTGTATTCTCTAGCCGAAAATCTGAAGTACAGAGTTTTTAACACAGTTAAGTATTTCGGGAATTCGAAGAATTTCAATGAAGATTCGTTTCTCATTTTCCAGTCCTTTTGTAATCACTTTTTTTTAAATTTTTTCATGATTACAAACTTACTTTTCACACTTGAGCACGAAAATTTCATCAATTTGCTCAAAATATTAATAGCTTGAAATTTAGTCAACATCTGGACATACAATTTTGACAAATAAGCAAATAAATTCTACAAGTCCATCTGCGGAATGATAAAAAATAATTTTTTTCCAATAAAAACTGATTCTGAGAAAATAGTCACTAATTGCGGATGAAAAAGGTTATTTTATTTTAAATTCGATAATTTTTAATCAACTCAGAAAGTTCACAAGTTAATTTTAATAGGACTTTTTTACTTTAATTATTTT
>JAUPKV010000531.1 GCA_030837265.1 Methanobacteriota archaeon | reverse complement strand
TGAAAATACACCATATGATACAGCAGCCATACTCTTACCTTGACTTTATCAGGTTCATTGCAGAAAAAGCAAATGTGCCGGAAAAAGGTGAAGAACTGACTTCTTTTATCCGTACACGGCTGGAAATTATCCAAAGTCGTTCAGCAGAAAACAGCAATCATAAAGTGTATTATTGCATGGGTTCTCCTCTCTTTGCCTTAAACGCAGGCCGGATGGAGAACAATCTTGTGGAATTTTCCGGCAGCCTGAGTATCAATAAGCTGCTTCAAAAAGAGGGAAAACCTGGTGTGAATGTTTCTCCTTCCTTTATCAACGAGCATAACCCGGACACCATTTTTATCTCCGGTTTCCTTTCCAGGCCTCTCGATGAGTTCTACGGCCTGTGCCGGAAATACGGGATACACGCGGACGCCGTGAAGCAGCAGCGGATTTATGCAGTTCCTCCTTCCTGGGATTTCGGAAACCCCCGCTGGATACTGGGACTTTTGTACATAGCAGATAAGCTGCAATCAGGAAAATCCGGAATTGACCTGAAAAAAGAAGCAGACGATTTTTATCTTCAGTTCTATGGTTTGCCATTTGAAGCAGCAAAGCCTAACAGGTCTTTTCATCGGCCTTCATCCGGAACCTGGCCGCAGGATATGATGAGGTGCACTCATGCCTGATTTCAGGTATAACCGCACGGCTCTGGTGTATCTTCTGCCCTTTGTACTGCTGATAATCTCCCTTTTTATTGGGAGATACCAGACACCTGTGTCTTCGGTTATGGATGAGAGCATAAAAATATTTTCATCTCTATTTTTTGGCACCCCGGCTTCGGTTTCCACTCAACATACGGTATTGTTTAACATAAGATTGCCCAGAATACTTGCCGCTTTACTCGTAGGAGCAGCGCTTTCCACAGCAGGGGTCTCATTTCAGGGGATCTTTCGTAATCCTCTGGTATCCCCGGATATCCTGGGAGTAGGCGCAGGTGCGAGCTTCGGAGCATGTCTGGCAATGCTGCTATGGAATAGTTATCTGTTTATACAGCTTATGGCTTTTACTTTCGGTTTGCTGGCAATGTTTACTGCAGTAATTATGAGTAAGGCTAGTAAAGGTACCGGAACTCTTGTGTTCGTGCTTTCCGGAATAATTGTGGGTTCTATTTTCACGGCTCTCACATCACTGGTAAAATATGTAGCAGATCCTTATGATCAACTTCCAGCAATAGTTTTCTGGTTAATGGGAAGCCTGGGTACTGTCAGGTATGTAGACATCATCTGGATAATATTACCCATGTTTATAGGTACACTGTTACTGTTTCTTCTCCGGTGGCGTATCAACGTCCTGTCACTTGGGGATGAGGAAGCTAAAGCTCTTGGGATGAACGTGGAAAAGATGCGTTTGGTCGTTATCGTTTGTGCAACTCTGGTAACCTCAGCTGCTGTCAGCATCAGCGGCGTGATAGGTTGGGTCGGGCTTGTGGTCCCCCATATCTCAAGGATGATTGTGGGCCCTAATTACAGCCGTCTGCTGCCTATGAGTATGGTTATTGGTGCATCATTTATGCTGCTTGTAGATGACCTATCAAGGACTATCGCCGCAACCGAGATCCCGCTAGGAATACTCACTTCCCTTGTAGGTGCACCTTTGTTTGCATACCTTATTACGAAAGGGAGAACGGGATGGAACTGATGCTGGAAGTAAAATCACTTGCTTTTTCCTACGGAAACGGACCCGTCTTTGAGGATGTGTCTTTTTCGCTAAGAAGAGGCGAGGTTATGTGCATCCTGGGTCCTAACGGGGCAGGAAAATCAACGCTTATCAAATGCATAGCAGGAATTCTCAAGCCTGCTGCAGGATCTGTTCGCATCCGGGGAAAGGATGCAGCTTCACTTGGAGCGAGGGATGTTGCCAGGCATATAGGTTATGTACCCCAGCAGAACGAAACGGTATTTCCTTTCACAGTGCTGGATTTCGTGATGATGGGCCGTGCTCCTCATCTTTCCATGTTTGCATCTCCGGGTGCAAAAGATATAGAGATTGCTAAAAGCTCACTTGCACTAGTTGGTCTTTCCGGCTATGCAGATCGACCTCTTGCCAGTCTCAGCGGTGGGCAGAGCCAGATGGTGCTGATTGCCAGGGCTCTTACCCAGCAGCCTTCTCTCCTTTTGCTGGATGAGCCCACTTCTCACCTTGATTTTGGCAACCAGATCCTTGTGCTGGAGACCGTGCAGAAACTGGCATCAATGGGCATGTCCGTTTTGATGAATACTCATACTCCGGACCATGCTTTCCTGATAGGCAGCAGAGCTGCGGCGTTGACGGGAGGCCGGCTGGTTGCCGTAGGGGAAGTAGAAACCGTTGTAACCGGTAAGATGATGTCTTCAGTGTACGGCATAAACGTAGCCGTCACGGAAATTGAAAAACTGAATAGAAAGGTGTGTCTGCCCCTGAAAAGGCAAATCGAAAAAGAAGAGGGTCAGAAAGGAAAACAGCTAATTTTCGTACCAAAGCCGGAATGATGAGAGCCTGTAAATGAAAATTAAATCAATACTTTGAGCTAGGGAGACAAAACATGATAGATTTGCTTGAGTTATACTTTTATGAAGATTGTCCGTATGAAGATGAGAGCGTTGAGCTGTTGGGAATAAGAGGAAAAGGTACTTTGAGAATAGTTTCCAGAGAAGCCGGAGTTTGCGCATGTGCAGATGAATTGGCCAAATATTACGAAAAAAAAGGAGTTAAGGTCCTGAATTACCTGGAAGATGGTAAAAAGTTTACACCGGGAGACATAATTTTGGATGCTGAAGGAGACTTGAAACTTTTATTCAAGTTATGGCGAGTCTCTCAAACTTTTCTTTCGATGATGTGTGCAATTGCCAGTAAAACCGACTCACTTGTAAACGCAGGCAAAAAGGAAAATCCTGACCTTATCATTGCAGCAACCCGAAAAACCCACCCGGGAACAAGAATTTTTGAGCTAAAAGCCATCCGGGCAGGAGGAGGACACATCCACAGGAACTCTCTCAGTGATTCCATTCAGATCAGCCAGAACCATCTGGAAGTGGTTGGAGAGCTGAAAAAGCTTCGGGCTATGAAGAAAATAGAAATCGAGCCCAGATCAAGAGATGAAGCTTTCCGATACGCAAAAGATGTAGATATTATGCTCCTTGACCACATTTCTCCTGAAGAATTACAGAAGATTGGTCCTGAACTTAAGCAGCTTAACCCGAAACTTGAGCTTGCAGTCGCAGGAATTGAAGCAAAAAAAATTCCTGAGTATGCTCCTTTCGTGGATATTATTGTTATAAGTGCTCCCTATTACGCGACTCCTCTGGATATGACTACAAAAATAGAAAAAAGCGGTACTTTTTAATATCTATAATTGATCCCAAAATAAAAAATTGAAAAAATTTACTGCTGAAAGCAAGACTATTTATTCTTGCACACATTTAGAAAATTTGCATTAATTTATTTTAGGAAAGAACTTCTTCCCTGTACTTTTCAATTCCAAGTCTGTCAAGAAGTTCTCCCAACCTTTCTCCATCGAGGCCATACTTCCTGTAATAATCAACGGTCTTTTCGAGTATTGAAAATAACTGTTCCTCGTCTGCAAGCTCAACAATTTTCGTGCCATGCCGAGGGTTACGTCCCATACTCCCTCCAACAAAGATCGTACATCCGGTGATCTCTGCTTTCAAAGCATCTTTCTTACATGTGGCAATGCAGGCTCCGCAAAGAATGCATTTTTCTCTGTCTATCCTGGCTTTTTCCTCCAGGACTTTTATTGCTCCCATTTTACAGATTTTTTCACAACGTCCGCAACCAACACAGTTTTCTTCGAGAATCTCGGGCTTTGTCGTACCCATTATTCCAAAATCGTTATCTTGAGGCTTTACACAGGCAGACGGACATCCTGTTATTGCGATCTTGAGTTTTTTGGGGACAATTTCCCCAAAATATTTTTCATCGACCATGCCAGCCAGTCTTTGACAATCGATTAGCCCATACTTGCAGACACTATTTCCCTGACAGGCAACTATTGCCCGCACACGCTTTCCTGAAGACCCTTTGAAAATACCCTGCTTTTCAAGCTCACAACTTGCATCTTCGATATCTCCAAGTTTAACAAAAGGAATCTCAATCTGTTGTCTGGAGGTTATATGTATATACCCATCACCGTATTTCTCTGCGGCATCCGCAATTGCCCGCAACTTTTCGGCATCAACCCTACCGGCCACAACTCTAAGCCTCATCGAAAACATATTATCTTGTTTCTGTGAAAGAAACCCTTGCTTTTTCGATGAAGACTGCTCAATATTTTGCTCAACCATATGAATCGCTTGCGACAAATCAATTTTATATAAATAGATCTTAATAGGATATTAAATTTGAAATCGGCATAGTATATAAAGTTATTAAAGTTATGAAAACTCAGATTTATTTAATTCTGTACTTCTTCACTATAAAAAAAGGGTTTATAAATTTTACTAATGCACAAGTGGGATTTGTAAAACAGACAAAGAGCCTATCCACCAAAACCTTAAGCTCTACTGTAACTTTTATACCAGGCAATATTATATTCTGAACTAATGCCTATATTACAATCTATTTGTCTTTTGCGAAATGCCCTTTTGATTTTTGGTTAGACTCTTATTCAAAAATCTCTTTTAAATCTTCCATAGAAAGAGAAACTTCAAATTTTTTCAATCTGAAAAACTTCTTAGCTCGCATATCGTCATCTTCAAGCCTGAGATCGCTTTCAATAAATCCGGCTTTTTCCAGCCGTTTTAAATGAAGATATACCACCTGTCTCGATAGGTCAAGGTCTTTGGCAAGTTCATATACATATCTCTCCTCCTTGGACAGCAGGTAGAGCAACTTTAGCCTTACAGGATGGGAGAGTGCCTCGCCAATATCTACTATCTGTTGAAGTGATTTTGCCATCCTGAAGTCCTCTTATACTTTCGATTCTTAAAGTCCTCTTGTACTTACGATTTTAAAGTTCCTTTATACTTTTGATATACTGGATCGAAGATTCTACCGGTATTAGAGCTTAAACTTTAAATTTCTTCCAGTTTGGATTTAATCTCTTGAACTGTTTTTTTGATTTCTTCAATATCTTTTTCCATCCTCACGATTCGTTCATTGTCCTTGGGAGCTGCATATCCAGATTTGTTTAGCAGTATTACAACTACAGCCACAATGAGAAGGATAATCAGGAGATTCAGAAGAAATCCCCAAACAGAGCTAAGCATTTCGATTCCCACACTGTTCATTCCGTATCCCATTCCGCTCAATTCTTTCACCTCTTGAACCAGGTACTGCTTTATTTTTTATAATTATTGTTCTAGTAATTTTTCTTAATATTGATTTAAATCATAAATATAAAAAAGTACCCAGTCGATGAAATTTAGAAGCTTGATACTTAAAACCAACATTACACTCCTTGAATGACATGCACAATTTTATGAAAACAATTGTAGAAGGCAGTTTTACATACTAAATTTAGCTTGAAAGCATTAGAATAAAATAAAAAAAGATGGTTTTGATGCAATAATTAACTGTTTGCTCTGCAGCGACCAAAACCATGAGCATGCAGTCCACATGTCTGGGACCCTGTAGGAGAATACCCGGTAAACACCTGTCCAGTGACTGCATTGATCCTTGCCTGGCTAGAGGTTCCGTTTTTGTCCTTATAAGAAATAATCCACCAGCGACCCACCTGATTGATATTCTCTTTAGAGACGCTGCTATCGATCTCTTTTCTGGCAATTTCATATGCATCGTCTATGGTCTTAACCTTAAATTCCGAAGTAGTGCTTGCATTGAAATATGGGCAGTTAGAAAAATTTCCTCCGCAACATCCGGAGTCAGTGTTTCTGGCGGCCCACCTGTGCATGGGCCCAGCGCTGTTACCATTGTTTATCCCAGCACCATCAGAAGCAGCCGCACTAACAGCTGCTGCTCCGAAAGCGCCGATAAGCAAAATCCCGAGTAGAATTGGTATTATTGTTTTCTTCAAACGTATACACCCTGAATATTTTTTAATTTACTTTATGGCATACTTTAGCTGACATTTATTTTTACCATATGTAGCTTTTACACTACATATGTATGCTGCAAAAATAGTTATACTTTACGGTCGTAACCGACGTTATCGTCTTAAAAATCACAGTACTGCCAATCTTACATACGTAAGAAACCTGCAGTTCTCCTTGTACTTGGTTTCATAACCTTAATGCGTAAATCAGATGAAATCGCTTTGAAGATTAATAATATATAAATACTTAAATAAATATGGAGAATTAACGAATAAAAATGTAAGTTCAGAATGTATAACAATAAGGAAAAAACCAGAGAATAAACAAATGAAAAAACTTGAATGTGCAAAAAGATGGAAAGAATATAGGTGAAAGATCAAGAGAGAATACAAACGAGCCGTCTGCAAAAGTAAACACCAGCCAGATAAATATTACTACGTCACCTTCAGCGATTGAATAGCTGGCAAAAATGAAAAGAGAAATCAGGGTTATAAGTACATACAATTATGAAACTTGCCTGTGTCTTGATGGGCTAAATTAAGGCTTAGCTACCGAATAATTAGATTGAAATCCCGGATATGTTTTTCTTAGTTCCTGATGAAATTATTTTTATTCCGGCTGCAGAAAGTAAAGAATTTGTATATGTATGCTGGCATCTGGTCATTATTTGCTTCCTGGAACCATACTCAACTACCTTACCCGAGTTCATCACCGCAATGTTATGGCATACATAAGCAGCGGCAGAAATGTCATGGGTGATGAAAATAAACGTTATACCTAGCTTCTCATTCATCTCATTAATAAGGTTAAGGATATCGACACCTATCGAAGCATCAAGCATGGAAATGGGCTCATCGGCTATTATCAGGTCAGGGTTTGTTATTATTGCCCTGGCAATAGCCACGCGCTGACGCTGCCCACCGCTCAGTGATCGTGGATACTTGTGAAAGTATTCATCGGCAGGTGTCAGACCTACGGATTCGAGCACACTGCATATCACATCAGCATTACACTGGCGCTTATGCTTGATGAGATGCGGTTCGGCTACAATCTCTGCAATGGTCATCATATGGCTCAGGGAATCATACGGATCCTGAAAAATCACCTGTACTGAAGGTTTTCTTACCTCACCGTTCTCTTCTTTAATATCTGCGAAAGATATAATCCCGGATGTTGGTTTCAAAAGGCCGAGTATCAGTTTAGCCAGAGTGGTTTTTCCACTCCCACTTTCTCCTATGATTCCAAGTATCTTATTTTTTTCTACGGAGAGAGACACACCATCAAGAGCAGTGATAGACGAACTGCCCTTAAATAACCTTTTGTTCTTGAATACCCGTGTGACATTGATAATCCTGACAAGTTCATTTTCGCTCATTTTCATCCCTCGAATTGACATTTTTCTCCTTCAAAGTGACATGATACCCTGACATCAACAGTACATTCAGGAGGTTTTTTCTCCCTGCAAATTTCGGAGCCTCTATCACATCTTTCCAGGAACTCACATCCTTGATACACTTTCAGGGTAGATGGGGGACTGCCCGGTATACCCTTCACTCTCACAGGTTCGACCATAAGGGGCAAGCTCGAACGTAACAGCTTTTTCGTATATGGGTGGCGCGGATTCGTCAGAATCTCTTCTTTTGTGCCGGTTTCTACGATTCTCCCTGCATACATTATGTAAATCCTGTCACAGATTCTGGAAATTGTATGCAGGTCATGGGAAATCACAAGTAAAGAAGTACCTTTTTGCTGTGCCGTATTCTTCAACAGGTCTACTATTTGCAGCTGTATCATTGCATCAAGGGCAGTTGTAGGTTCATCGGCTATGATCAGCTCGGGAGAGAGAAGCAGGGCAAGAGCAATCATGATCCTCTGGCGCTGCCCACCACTGAACTCATAAGGAAAAGAATACATTCTTTCAGGGTCTATAGAAACCAGGGAAAGCACATCAATGATGAGATTGTTCATTTTTTTTTCAGGCATATCCACATGGTCCCTGATAGTCTCTATAAACTGTTTCCTGACACGTACAAGCGGATTGAGCGCGTTCATGGAAGACTGGGGTATAAATCCTATATGCTTGCCCCTGAGCTCCCTCATTCTATTCCGGTCCAGGTTTCGGATATCTGTTTCCATGAAACGAATCTTACCTGAAATCTGCCTATTATGAGTATTTATGTCAAGGACGCTCATGGCAAGTGTGGATTTCCCGGAGCCTGACTCCCCTATCAGGCCTACGATTTCTCCTCTGCCAATACAGAGGTTCACGTTCTTAAGTACGTGATGAGTTCCCATTTTTGAAATAAAATCAACCGTAAGTGCTTCAATATCAAGTACAGACATATTAATCACCTTCCAGAGACTGCCCCAACAGCACAAACCCGAGCACGAGCAATGTTATGCATACCCCAGCAGGAAGCAACCACCACATCCATGCATCTGTGAAGAAAATCATCGGATAAGAGATTGCATATTTTATCATGCTGCCCCAGCTTGGATAAGAAGGGTCTCCAAGTCCCAGGAAGGCGAGGCCTGACTCGGACAGGATAGCACGGATGGACTGCATTACCGCTGCAGTAATCATGATGGGATACAGGTCCGGAACAATATGTCTTCTGATTACGTACTGGGGTCTGGCCCCGGATACCCGGGCAAAATCCACATGCCCTGATACCCTGAGAGTCCGGGTCTGAGCCCTTGTGACCCTTGCACCTACAGGCCATCCCATAATTATCAGAATGAATATGATATTCCATATGCCTGGACGCAGATATGCTGCAAGGATGAGGATGAGGGGAAGGTCCGGTATCATGAGAAAAATATCCACCCCTCTCATCAGAATTCTATCAAGAGTGCCCCCGATATATCCTGAAAATACTCCTATGAGCGTACCAATCATCAGCACTCCAAAAGATACGACAGCGGCCACTATAAGTGAAGTCCTTGAGCCGTACAGGAGCTCTGTGAATATATCTTTTCCCACGTCATCGGTACCAAGCGGATGAGTGGAATCCGGAGAAAGCAAAGGCTGGCTTGAGAAATCAGCTTGCCCGTAAGGAGCCAGGAAAGGTGCAGCTGCAGCCACTACGATAAAAAATGCAAGAATTATAAGGCCTGCAAGACCTTTTAGAGTCCTTAACTTCTGTGAGATGCTTCTTTCGTGCATGTTCACTCCAGCCCTGCCCTGCCGTCAATATATGAGCATACAATGTCAGCTGCATAGTTAGATGCAAGCACAAAGAAGGAAATGAAAACAAAAGTTCCCTGCAGGACAGGATAATCCCTCTCCATGAAAGAGTTGTAGACGAGCAGGCCCATTCCAGGGTACGAGAATATGGTCTCCACAAAGACAGCACCTCCTACCATGAATCCGAGCATTGCAGCTACCTGGTTTACTACAGGTACAATTGAGTTAAGAATTATGTGGTTTTTAATGTGGCCGTCTTTTAAACCCCGTGCTATATCCATAATGACATATGGACGTTCAAGCTGCTGAGAACAAACATTTCTTACCAGCAGGTATGTGCCTGGCATCTCAAAAGCTGCAAGGCATGCCAGTGGAAGTACCAGATGATAAAGAACGTCTATTGGCATGGATAAGAAATTCTGATAATCCATATACGGTGTCAGGGCTCCCGAGACAGGGAAAAGGCCCATCCTGTATCCAAAAAAGAAAATGAGAAGTGACCCCAAAAAGAACACCGGCACGGACCGAAACAGTGGTATTGTGATGAGTAGCAGGCTGTCCAGTCTTTTTCCCCTGTTCCAGGAAGATTCGAGTCCAAGAAAAATTCCCAGCACTGTTGACAGGAGAAGCGCAGTCCCCATAAGAAGAAGGGTCCAGGGCAGTCTGCCAATGATTACGTCAATTACGGGAACATTATAAAATATGGAATAACCAAAGTCCAGATGCGATGCGTCTATCAAATAGTGAATAAACTGCGTATGTATGGGGTCGTTTAAGTGATAGTAGTCCATCAGCATATGTTTGGTCTCATCGTCGATAACTACAGGCAGGTCGGCATTCTGACTGCCAAGTATACTCAGCAGAGGCCCACCCGGCATAAGCCGCGGCAGAACAAAATTGACAATAAGGATCAAAAAAAAAGTGAGAGCGTACTCCAAACCTCTTGAGAATACGCGTCCCCACTGAATTCTGTCCAGCAATCACAACACCTGTTTATTACCGGTTATTTTTCGATCTAAACAGCATGCAAACGGCTGCAAATGCAAGGACTGCCGGCAGGATACCAGGAGCGTTCATTTTGTTGGCACCGGGTGTGTTAGTCGCACTGGAGCTTTTGTTTCCAGCCTGTACGGTACTCTGCTCATTCCATTTTCCATTTACGAATACCAATTTGTTGTATTCGGTAGGAACGCCACCGCCTACACCTCCAGGAGTATAGAAAAAGCCGTCAAATTTGTCCGAATTACAGGCACTGTAGACATTCCTATACATAAGAGGGATTGTAGGGATATTATCGGCAATCAAAACCTGCATCTTGTCTACAAGGGCCTTACGTTCCTGCTCATCCAGGGTGCTCATCTGCTTATTTGCCAGGGATACGAATTCGGTATTGTTCCATCCCGTGGATTCCGGGAAAGAGTTTAACATCCTTGCAGGGTCAGTTGATGTACCGTGGGAATAGATAGCCAT
>JAUPKV010000530.1 GCA_030837265.1 Methanobacteriota archaeon | reverse complement strand
ACAAACATAGAAAAGACACGCCCTATCCAGTACGGAACAGCCCTGGTTCTGTTGATGATAGTGCTGAGCTTAAATGTATTAGCGGTTTTAATCCGCAGGCATTATAGGAACAAATTAAAAACCTGATGTTGTTAAAAGATAAGATATGAGGATATCAGTGAAAACAAATTTACTATTTTTTAGAGCCTTATAGATATTAACGAGGTACATCAAATGACTGAACCTGTTCAAAAAGAAGCTCAGCCTCATATAAAAGTTGAAAATCTTAATTTGTGGTACGGGGAAAAGCAAGCTCTAAAGAATATTTCTATGAATATTCCCAAGAATAGCGTAACTGCTCTTATCGGCCCTTCCGGTTGCGGTAAGTCCACTTTCATCCGTTGTTTAAACAGGATGAACGATCTTATCAAAAATTGCAGAATCGAAGGTAGCGTCTTAATTGAAGGTAAAGATATTTATGGAGCAGATGTTGATGTTGTTGAGCTTCGGAAACGGGTTGGTATGGTTTTTCAGAAACCCAACCCTTTTCCGATGTCCATTTATGACAATATAGCATACGGGCCTCGGCTTCATGGTGCAAACAAGAAAGATTTGAAAAGTATTGTAGAGAATGCTCTTCGTTCGGCTGTTCTCTGGAATGAAATCTCTGATCGACTCAATTCCCCTGCCCTCTCCTTGAGCGGTGGGCAGCAGCAAAGACTTTGTATTGCCAGGACTCTGGCAGTAAAACCTAAAGTAATTCTTTTTGATGAGCCAACAAGCGCGCTTGATCCTATTTCTACATCGAGAATTGAAGATCTTGTAATGAATCTTAAAAAGGATTATACGATAGTTATAGTTACTCATAATATGCAACAAGCAGCCAGAATATCGGATTATACGGGATTTTTCCTTATGGGAGATTTGATCGAGTTCGGCCAAACAAGGCAGATTTTTCATAATCCTCGAGAAAAAAGTACTGAGGATTACATTACTGGAAGGTTTGGGTGATTAAAAAATGGTTCGTGAACGATATCTAAGACAACTTGATATGTTAAAGGAATCTGTATTTTCTTTTGGAAAAATGGTTGAATTAATGTTCAGGGACTCAATCATTGCAGTTACAGATTTAGATATTAAGTTAGCTGAAAAAGTGCTCGCCTCTGAGACAGAGATATACAAGCTTGAGGAAGGTATTGAGATCTCCATATTTGATCTGCTTGCACTTCAGCAGCCTATGGCGAGCGATCTTCGGCTTGTTATATCCTCTCTTAAGATCTCTGCAGATCTCAAAAGAATTGCAGGACTGTCAATCAATATAGCCAAAATTCCCGGGAAAATCGAAGGCAGCCATATAAAGCCCCTCATAGATACAAAAAAAATGGCGGATATCGCAGCAGATATGCTTGAAAATTCCATAACGGCTTTTTTAAATCAAGATGTAGAACTTGCAAGAACAACAGCAGCTCGAGACGATGAAGTCGACAGGATCTTTTACTCAGTCTGGGTTGAGCTGGTAGAAATGATGGCAAAAGATACGAACATCATTTCCAAAGCCACATATTTACTTTTCCTGATTCGATATATTGAGAGGATTGCTGATCACTGCTCTAATATCTGTGAGAGTGCGGTTTATTTTGCTACCGCCGACAGGATCAAGCTAAATTAGTAGACTTTTTTCTACTTTTCAATTCTTGCTTTTACTTTTATTTTTTAATCAACTATTACAAATCTCGAATTACAAATCTCGATGTTCATAAGTGCCTTCTGAAATCTTTTTTACTTTCCCTTCTCAGATATTCTTTGATGTCGGTAGATGTACAGGTTTAAGTACATTTATAAACATATAAACGCCCATGCCTGATATTCTTATCAAAAACACTAGGATTTATTATAACGATTCTCTTCAACCTGCAGACATTATTATCGAGGAAGGTAAGGTTGCCAGAATTGGTAGAGACCTTAGAGTATCGAGTTCGGACATCATTATAAATGCCGAAGGTGCTCTGACTCTGCCTGCAGGAATTGATGTGCACGTTCATTTCAGGGAACCTGGTATGACAAGCAAGGAAAACTGGTATACAGGCTCATGCGCAGCAGCTGCAGGTGGGATCACAACTGTTATCGATCAGCCTAATACAATCCCTACTACAACTGATCGGCGTTCTCTTGAGCAAAAACTGAAACTTGCTAGGAAAAAATCAATTATCGATTTTGGGATTAACGGCGGTGTAACTGCAGGGAATGTAGATAAGTTGAGTGAGCTCTGGAAATTAGGGGTTACTGCTTTTGGGGAGATCTTCATGGCCGAATCAACAGGCGGATTAAATGTCAACGAAGAGACTTTTGAGGAAGCTCTCGCCGAGATCCAAAGTCTGGGGGCCATTGCAACCATTCATGCTGAAGAGGAAAGTATGCGTATTGAGCTGGAAAGGCTATTAAAAGGATATATTTCTCCTGACTATCACTCAAAAGTCCGCCCAAACGAGTGCGAGGCAACTGCTGTTCAAAAGGCTCTCGAGCTGATTTCCAGTTTGAAGGTTAGGTCGCACTTTTGCCATATAAGCACTCTAGAAGCTCTAGATCTGATCAGAAAGGGAAAATATCTTGCAAGAAAGGAAAATAAAAAACCTCTTTTTACCTGCGAAGTTACTCCTCATCATCTATTTCTCTCGACGCGGGATTGGAAAAAACTTGGATCTTTAGGCAAAATGAATCCACCACTTAGGGATAACCGCAGTACTAATGCCCTTGTTAATGGGATAAACGACGGGACTATTGATATGGTAGCTTCAGATCATGCTCCTCATCTGGAATCTGAAAAAAACACTGATATAATGTTTGCTCCATCAGGAGTGCCTGGAGTCGAGACTCTTATGCCTTTAATGCTTGCCGCAGTCAAGAAAAATATTCTTCCCATTGCGCAAATGATAATGCTTACAAGCTGGAATCCGGCAAAAGTCTTTGGACTGGACCTTCAGGCTAAAGGCAGGCTTGAAGTAGGTTTTGATGCAGATCTTATAATTGTGGACCCCCGCGCTCTTCACCCTATCAAGGCTGAGATGTTGCATAGCAAAGCAGGCTGGACACCTTTTGAAGGCATGGACGCAATCTTCCCTCAGTATACGTTGTCAAGAGGTGAGATTATATGGACTGAAGGGTTTATTGACGCGAGGCCCGGGAGGGGCAAGTTCCTTGGAGGTTTAGGAAAAAAATCAGAACAAGAATTAGAAGAAACTGAGTAAAATTTGAGTTGAAAAAAGGATTTTGAGGATTAAGAAATTTTCTAGATTAATAAAAAAGAAAACTGCTTAACAAAAATGATTTTAAGGTAATTATCGGATTGAACATGAGTCTATCTATACTGGCAACAGAAAATATTGTTCTAAATAATTGAGCCAAGTGAATCTTCAAGATTGGTTCTTCTCCTCAATAAAAGTCAATTGAGTCTAGCTGGGACTGCATAAGCTCTTGATGCTTTTTTTCCAGGAACTTATAGACTGCACCGTGGGTAGCTCCGTCAAGTAGCATCCTTATGGCTGTCCTTATTATGGTGTTTTGTTCAGGATGCCCAAGAATAGATACAGTTTTTCCGTACACTGAGATCTTAACATTTATCAGAGTTTCTGCAAGCTCTCTGGTTCTACCATTCCTTCCTATAATCCTGCCCTTTAGGCGCTGTAGCTCTTTTGGGGTAGTTGCAACATCTGAGAGGTCAATAACCTCAAGCATAAGCATGTCGTCTTCCAAAAGTTCAAGGGCTTTTTCGGGACTAAAACCTCTACCTATTGCTTTAATAGTTTCAAGAATCCTGAATTCTTTTAACGAATCTCCTTCACAGGTGACATCTATTTTTCCGCTTTCGCTGTCAATATCCAGTTGACATGCGGTTTTGTCTTCGATAAACTTCTTTGTTTCCCCTTTCGGGCCTATAATTACTCCGACTCTTTCTTTAGGGATTTTGACATACTGGGTCATATTATTCCGCCTGTATTTTTGTTAGCAGTTCTTCAGGTTTGTCTTTGATCCCATAGCGACTGAAGAACCTGAGTATATTATGTACGTCCCTGTAGAGAAACTCTCGGGCATTAGGATGTTCCAGGGTCACAGACTGTCCCATATCAATGAATATGGGAGTCACGTTATTTGCGTCAATCAGGATGTTGTATTCGCTCAAATCTGCATGTATAAGGTTTGCTTCTTTATAAAGGAGATGCATATATTCGACGATCGTATCAAAAACAATCTTTGGCTCATCGTTTTCAAGGGGGGTGTCCTTCAAGAGAGGATAAGGTACCCCTTTTTCTCCCATAAATTCCATGATAAGAATGTTTTTCTCGGCAAATATTGGCTCAGGGGCCCGGACTCCTGCGCTTTTTGCACGTTTAAGATTCTGGAACTCCTTGCGTGTCCATGCAAAAATTATATCTCGCTTGTTATTTCGGATGTTTGTAAAGCGAGGGTCCTTCATGATGTAGATGTCCATAGCTTTGAAAGTGCTACTGGTAATTCTATATATCTTCACTGCTAGCTCTTTTTCTTGACCCTCTGCATAGAATACATTTGCTTCCTTACCAGTACTGATGGATCCACCCATTGCCTTTATTATGCCTTTGTTGGCGATGGTATAAAGGAGTTTAAGGGTAGAGGCATCGAATACATTTTCTTCTACCTTCAGCCTCTCAGAATCTTTCTCTTTAGCGCGAGATCGATCTTTTGCGCTATCGATCCGCCTTATTTTTCTTTCTTGGTCCATTCCGATGTTATCCTTTCAGGTATCCTTTTCTTTCAAGCCATTCTATCTGCGGTCTTGTATACTTCCAGATCACGTCTGCTTTTTCGTTCTGGAAATCCCAGGGCACGACAATAACGATATCTCCTTCTCTTATCCAGGTTTTTTTCTTCATCGAACCAGGAATTCTTCCCATGCGAACCACTCCATCCATGCAACGAAGCCTTAAGCGGTTTGCGCCAAGGAGGCTTTCTACTGTCGCCAGGATTTCATTGTTTTCTCTTCGGGGTGTGCGTACTCTTGTGAATGTTTCTTCCGTTTCAGGCTTGGCTTTGGATGTAGGTTTCTTTAGGTCTGCCAGTGTGATACCTCATTATATGTAATTTGTAATTATTATTTGTTTTTTATTTTTTAACCCTCAAGTATCCCTATATATTCTTTTTCGGGCTTTAATGTTATTGTCCACGCAGCTTTCAATTTATTGCTATTATTTTAATGCTACGCTTTCCTTCTTCTACTACGAACTTCTTTTTATTTTTTTCTCAGTAATGTATGGTAGATAGTATTATCAAACTTGTTACTTGAGTATTAAAGAGCAAAATAAGTGCAAATTATCTCGAATATCTATTTGATGGTAAAATTTAAGGAATATAAGCAGGCAGATATCATTTTATTGTAAATATGTTTTTACCCAACCGTTCCTATAGGGAAAGGCTTATATATTAAAATTGGTGTATATTAATTCCCCTCCGGTATTCGGTTAAACATATCGGATGGTTATTTTCATAGTTTAAGATTAAATCTTTTTTGCCAAAAAAAGAAATCGACATCTTTATATGCTATGAATGCGTATGTATATATTCCTGCATGTTAAATGCAGAATTACTACTCATTGAAAATGGAGCCAGGAGTTTTTTCCTGTCTGACGAGGATTTTTGTCGGTTCGGTTAATTCTGGTTGGTAGTTGTTTTACACAAAACATCTATCGCAAGACTTAGAATAACTGGATTTGACAGTTGTTAGTGCAAGTTTCTGCGACCAAGACCTTTAATTTTAGAGTGTGCGATACTT
>JAUPKV010000529.1 GCA_030837265.1 Methanobacteriota archaeon | reverse complement strand
TTGAGGATAGGCAAGTATTTAAAATTTGCACACTTAATGGTTCCTTTGTAATGGGGCCGAATTCCAAAGGTTCTATTGAAAAGGGGAATAAAGCTAATCTAATGATCTTGAATGGAAATTCCAATAATCTTGCAGGAACAAAAAACCCGTTAGGTGGAATTACAAGGCGGGCAAGGCCCGATGATATAATATCGGTACTTCATGCGTAAAGGTAATGGAGAACAGCATATGGAGAACGAATTTTACCGAAACATAGCGATTGCAACAGACGGATCCGAGAATACGACGAAAGCTATTTCTTATGGTATTGAGATTGCAAAGCTTAGCGGAGCTACGGTTCACGCTCTTTACGTAGTTGACACCTCTTCTTTTTCCACGATACCGATGGATGCCGGCTGGGAAGAAATGTACGAGATCCTGAGAAAAGAAGGGGAGAGAGCAGTCTATGAGGTTAAAGAGCGCGGAGAGGCTGCAGGAGTAGAGGTAAGGGAGGTGCTCTGGGAAGGACACCCGAGTACTGAGATTATCAATTTCGCTGAGAATAACAATATTGACCTGATAGTAATGGGTACCCTCGGAAAAACCGGACTTGATAGGTTCCTTATGGGAAGTGTTGCAGAGAAAGTGGTAAGAAACTCAAAAGTTCCTGTGCTTGTTGTCCGGAGTGAAGAGCAAAGTTAGGATTTTGTATAGATTATAAAATAATGTAATAAAATAATACCAATAATAATGAGAGTAGAAAAAAATAATACCAATAATAATGAGAGTGGAAAAGGAAATGAAGAGCACGTTTTTTCGAAATATAGTGATTGCGACAGATGGCTCAGAAAATACTCTCAAGGCAGTTGAATTCGGAATTAAGTTTGCAAAATTCAGCAGAGCTACTGTTTATGCTCTTCACGTAGTAGATACGTCTTCTTTATCTCAAAACTGGACTGTTGGATGGGAGACAATCTACGAAATCCTGCAAAATGAAGGGCGGAGAGCTACCTCTAAAGTAAAAGAGTATGGAGGGACCTCTGGTGTGGATGTAAAAGAGGTTCTTCTTGAAGGACATCCCAGCAGTGAGATCATTGATTTCGCTGAAAACAATGATATTGACTTAATAGTAATGGGCACTCTCGGAAAAACAGGACTTGATAGATTTCTACTGGGAAGTGTTGCAGAAAAAGTAGTAAGAAACTCAAAAGTTCCTGTCCTGGTAGTTCGGAATGAAACACATAGCTGAGATTTTCATTTTATGGAAATCTCTGGGAAAAAAGTTTAATCAAAAATTCAGGATTTAGAGGATACAAGGTGTAAATTTCATGCCAAAAAGCATCTTCATTGAAGATATTATGGTAAGGGATGTGGCAAGTGTAACCCTTCCCGGATCAAGGGATGAAGTTCTTAAAATTCTTAAGAACAAACATATCTCAGGGGTGCCGGTACTTAAAGATTCCAAAGTTGTAGGGATCGTGACAAGGACAAACCTACTACAAAACCCGGAAGAAGAACAATTAGCTCTTCTAATGACAAGGAATCCGATAACCATATCTTCTGGATCGGATTTGCAGGCAGCTGCACGCCTGCTTTTAGAAAACCACATAAGAAGACTCCCAGTAGTGGATGAGGGAAAGCTTGTAGGTCTGGTTACGGTTGCGGATGTTGTGGGGACGATTGCTGATATGAATATCGGTATTCCTATCAAGGATTATGTAGAAAAGGAAGTAGTAGCTATCTATAGTCAAACACCTTTACCAGTAGTTGCCAGGATTATGGAACTTGCAAGTGTCAAGGCTGTCCCGGTACTGGATTCAAATCTTGAATTAGTAGGTATAATCTCGGACCGTGACGTTATCTCTGCCAGTACTATTGAGGATAGTGTGGAAGTGTCAGATATGTCAGCAGGTTCGGATGATGATGCATGGACATGGGAATCCATGCGCGATACAATGAGCATCTATTACAGTGTATCCAGAATTAAAGTCCCGAACCTTATAGGAAGCGATGTTATGATTCGGGAACCGATTACGGCAACCTATATTACATCGGTTAGTGATTGCGCAAGAAAAATGAAGCGCAGCAGGATCGACCAGGTTCCGATTATAAATTCCAACCGCAAGCTCCAGGGACTTTTGAGAGACTATGACCTGTTGAAGCCATTAATCGACAGTGAATAACTGAGAATTATTTAACCTCTCTAATTTAAAAAACTTCAGTGGGGGTTTCCTCCGAATACCCCCCAAATACTTTTTTTAGGAGTCAGAAAATGGAAAGGCCATTTATTTTTATCAATTCTGCTATGTCAGCTGATGGGAAAATCTCAACAAAGGAGAGAAAACAGATCCGAATCTCCGGCAAAATTGATTTTGAAAGAGTGGATGAACTTAGAGCCCAGACCGACGCGATAATGGTAGGAATCGGGACCGTACTCTCAGACGACCCAAGCCTGACAGTGAAATCTCCTGAAAGAAAAGCAGCCCGAAAAACCTGCGGAAAAAATGAAAACCCAACAAGAATCATTGTAGATAGTGCAGCAAGAACTCCGATTGATGCGGATATTTTTAAAAAAGGAGAGGGGACAAGGATAATTGCAGTTTCGAATTCAGCCCCTGCCGAAAATGTGGAAAAACTGGAAAGAAAAGCTCTCATTATAAAAACAGGAACTGATAAAGTTGATCTCTCAGAACTCGTAGTAAAGTTAAAAGATCTGGGCATAAAAACTCTCATGGTAGAGGGTGGCGCAACTCTGATATGGGGCATGCTTTCTGCGGGCCTTGTTGATGAAATTTATACTTTTGTCGGAAACCTGATAATTGGAGGAGTTTCAGCCCCAACCTTAACTGATGGAGAGGGCTTCTCTGAATCTGAACTCCTCGAACTTGAACTTATCTCACTGGAAAAAATAGAGGAGGGAGTTCTCCTTAAATGGAAGGTAAAAGGAAAAAGAAATGCTTGCTTATGAACAAATGATCTTTATGAACAAATGATCTTTATTGATGTACTCAAGGTTTGAGATTACATTTTTCAAATCCATTCCCGGAGTATACGAGGACCTCGAGCTCGGAGTCTCTTTTAAGAAACTCCCGCATTTTGCGGTCATATATTCTCTGGACATGTTTCAAGCCGTTTTTGTTGAAGTGAGCCTGCACAGCCTCATGAAAATCGATCATCTGTATCAGGTAAGCCTCTTCATAAGCCCTGGTCTCCCGAACAATTGCTCTACATTCGGAATCCTCAATTTCGGAATGGTAGCTCCCATGTTCATTTAAGCCACTTATCATGCGCCAGTCAACCTTACCTGAGTTATCGGCTTCCCTATGGAGCATGTGAGGATAAACCCTGCAAATAAACGGACGGCTCTCATAGATTTTACAGCGCTTTTTCTCACGGATAATTGGCATCTCAGAGCCTTCCTCATTACATTCTTCAAATATAGTATTAAGAAAGATACATGAACCGTCTGAGTTAGTTTTAAGAGCATAACCTGAGACATAAAATCTGCCTTTCAGGTCACAAAACTCAGGATAAGGAGCAGGAATAATAGCATCAGGGTCTATTTTTCGTATGACGGCCAGATCCGAATCCAGCAGAAAAACGTGGTCATTAAACTCCTTTGTACAACAGCGTGCACAAAGTTCACACTTAAATCCCAGTTCTTTAATAATGCTAATAAACTCCGAATCAGAAAATTGCTTTAAGTCCTGAAGTTCTTCTCGCAAATAATCAAGCCTGGATTCAATGGGGTCATTTATTAAGCGGATTGCCTTTTTCATAAAAGTGAACTCGAAGTCTTTTGTGTTAATTTAAATATTTCGTACTATTTCAAGGTTTTATAATGAAATATATAATTTGTGCCATAAAAATTTGAGTAATCAAATTATTTTTGAATCCGGACTTACTTTCCTTGTTTAATTTTCTCTCTTTTAAGAATGACCTTAAGTTATACAAAAACTAAAAACTTGTGAAAATATAATTAAGTATTTTGTAAAATACATTACCCTAATTTTTAATTAATATTTTTATCTAATAAATTAAAAATTAGTCGAAAAATCGAATAACTATAAATAGAATGAAGAGTTTATTTTTTGCACAGAACATTGTATATTTTTTAGCAAAGTTTACTGGGAAAATTATGACACAGTTTAAACTACTCAAACATGACAATAAAGCTATGGAGCTCCCGATAAATATCGTCGTTATGCTAGTTGTCGGTATTGTCGCTCTTGCGACTCTTATTTCAATAGTACCTACTCCGACAAAAGAAATGTCGGTGTTCGTTGAAGGGGCAGCACTTAGAGGAGGGGCACTTCAGGAAGGTAATACGATAGTAATCAATGCAAACACGGCAGAAAACCCTTTTGGAGTGACTGTGATGGTTAAGGCAACTGACAAAGATGGAAATCCGGTAAGAAATGCGAATGTTGTCCTGAACGGACTTGGGGGTGCGGCATCGAACACTACTGATATTAACGGGATAAGCGTCCTGACTACAGCTGATAGTGCACTTGTCAGGCTTGACCCTAACCAGAATGAAGGGACAATGGACCTGAAAGTTTTGGCCGACGGTTTCTATGATTATGAGAAAAAAGATGTCTTAATGATAGTCAAGACTCGCTAAAGCAGATGACTCACTAATTACAGAAACTTACTAAAGCAGATATTTACTTCGCATACTCAAGGGAGGAGTGTGATTGCCCAAAAAGTTGAAAGAAAACGAAACCGGAACTATTGGGCTTCCGATAAGAATTACAGTTCTTTCAATCGTTGGTCTTATCGGATTTTACACTATTCTCTCAGCTCTTGACAGCGCTCCTGCTCCCCCTGAGCCCATGTATGCGACAGCTAATATAAGTGAATTAGATTTGCCTCCACATGAAGCAGGAGAAGAAGCTGAAGCCAATATGAGTTTGTTTGTAAGAGTATTGGACCGGAACAATTGCGGGATAGAAGATGCAAATGTGCTTGCCTGGAGCCCTGACAGAAAAAAAGTATATTCCGGCATCACTGATCCTAACGGAAATGTAACAATAAGGATCTTGAACCCCAGATTACCTCCTGGAAAAGCTGAAGGGTATATTTCCGTAAAAGTAATCAAATCAGGATATAGAGATTTTATCAATGATTTTTTTGTGAAGGTGATGTAGGCCCCCTGAATAAAGGGACGTAACTTTGTAGAAACATATAAATAGACAGACTGTTAAAAGAATAATGACCAGAAAATTAATAAGATTTTGGTTTTTCTGTTTAACCTGTATAAATGAATTACCGAAACTTAGAGGGGGTTTACGCCCCTATCCTAACTAAAATTAAGTCTCTTTGCTCCCAGGAGGCGTTATTTCGTTGAAAATTCCCATGTGGATACTTTATATATTATTCATTTTGCTCGCTTTTCTCTTTACAGGGCTTATTGTAAGCGGCCCTCCAATCAGAATTTTAACTTAAATTGGAATTACAGGAAGCTTCCCCACTAAGCTCCCTGCGCATCTACGAACTGAGGCTTATTTTATTCTAGGTTCCTGAAACAATCTTACTACGCTCTCTTGATCTATATAACTTATAGAAAAAATTATTCTGAATTTTATTCAGGAGAATATGACTAAAAATTTACTAACTTGAAGAGCCAAAAATGAACCTCGGTCTCGCGTACCAGGAATTCCAAATGACTATACCACCTATGGGTGACATTATGATCATATTTTAGTATTTCAGGATTTTTATAAAAACTTTCTATAATTTCCACAATAGCTCTTATCTACTTCATTTACACATGTGTGTGAGTCACTCTGATATGCATCACATATTGACTTATATTCGCATTCGGTGCTAAGCGTAGAAACTTTCCCCAAGACAGTATTAAAAAATTTCATATGTTTAGATACACTCTGGATATATTTATACTTTACAGAGTTTCATTTAAACTCTGTCAAAAAATGTAAAAAATAACTAAAGATATTAACTGCTTTTACTTGTGACTCCTGCTCCACTGGAAGCAGGCATGGAAGCAGGCACGAGAGCAGAACTGGAAATCTCAGCCGCTGTTGACGTTGTAGTTCCAATCGGAGTCGGAACTGCA
>JAUPKV010000528.1 GCA_030837265.1 Methanobacteriota archaeon | reverse complement strand
GTTCTTCATAATAATTTCCATAATCGCTGCCTTTGGATAGTATCTGCTCCCCAATAGGAATTAGATCTCCTTTTTCTCCAAGCATAAGATGCTCGTAAATACAGTATTCATTCTTAGGCAAAACTTTGATTTCTTCAATCCCGCCAGTGAAAGCCTGGAACAGGAGTTCTATCAGATTAATTCCTGAAGAATGGTAAACGACTGTGGGGGTCTGGCTTGGGAAGCGGGCATCTATCTCGATTACTTTGAGCCCTTTATGGCCTGAAATTGCCTCTACGTCCATAATTCCTTTTAAAGGCAAGTTAGCTGCGAGGGAATAGCTTATCTCTCTAAAAGATGGGTCTGAGGGCAGTGGGGTTACCATATGGCAGTCGTAAGTATCGTCTATGTGAACCATCGTCTCTTTTACCACGGCGAAATTCCTTCCATCCCCAACAACCTCAAGAGAGATAACGTCTCCTTTCACGTACTCCTCAATCAGCATGCCAGGTTCGAGATCTTTGAGCTCATTGTCATCATAAATAATTCCGGCTCCCACACTGCTGCTCTCACATGGAGGTTTTACGAAATAAGGAGGTTCCAACGGGGAATCCTTTGGAGATGGGACTCCTATGGATGCAAAATACTCCTTGGATTTTCGTTTATCCATGCTAATCCGATAAGCTGCAAAATCGAAAAGAATAGGACAGGACAATTTATCCTTTATTGAATCCAGAAATTCGATGCAGTCCAGGTTTTCATTTACCGGAATTAAAGCGTCAACTCTTTTTGAGAGTTCAAAAAGTTTTTCCGGTTCCTCTGTTATGTCAAAACAATTAAATTCATCAACATAATTCCGGATTAGAGCCTGCGGGTTTTTATCAACTAAGACCACCTTCATCCCGGCTTTTTTAGAGAGGTATGCAGCTTCAAAACCCTGGAGCTTCCCACCTATGAGGCATATGGTTTTCAGTCTAGCACCCCAGGACTGATTCAAATTCCACTTGCCGTGCAGGTGTCATTCCCATACTCTCAAGTCTTTTTATTACACTTTTAATGTCTCTGTCCCTCTCTTCAAACCCACGGTCGTAATTTGCAACGCCTTCTAATTGGGAATCGGGTGGGAGAATAGAAGTAACGATATTTGCCCCGGCATTTAATCGAGGGACCATTCCGTCAATACCTTCAAGATCAAGGGAAGCCGGGATCAAACACTCGGGAAACATTAACCTGAGAACTGAAATAATTTTCAGCTCGGAGAGGCTTGATTTATCCTCAAAATCTGAAAGAGGGGTGCCTTCCTGGGGCAGGAATGTCATAACTCTGACCATATCAGGGTTATTTGCTTTCATTCCTTTTAAAGATAGAATAGTTGATTCTATATCGTTTCCTATTCCTGTGAGAATTCCATCTTCTATGCAGTATCCCTGTTCTTTTGCGAAACTGCGAGCATTGACACGTCCATCGAATGGCTGTCCTATTCGGAGTTTTCCATATAGTTCGGTGTCGTATGTTTCCTGGTAAAGGGCAAAGAAATTAGCTCCCTTTTCCCTGGCTTTGAGAAGAGTTAGGTTATCAAGCACCCCGGGAGAAATCATTATTGGGATCTCAAGTTCTTCTTTTACTATCTGGACAAGCTCAACGAAGCGGTCGGGATCCTCATAGAAGTAGGGGTCTTCTCCCATGGTCAAATCAATCATATGAAAACCTGCCCCTTTTAAGGATTTACAGGTTTCTTTTATTTCTTCTTTCGTTAGCCGGTAGCGTTTGATCTCATTTCCGCAATTGTAATAGCAAAAAGAACACTGGTTTTTACAGTGTGTGGAAAAATAGATGAAACAGTTAAGAAATACTCTATTTCCAAAATGATGGTCTCTCACTTTTCGTGCTGCATGATAAAGTGCTTCCAGCTCTTCTTCGTTTTCAAGAGATAAAAGAGCCCTCAGGATATCGTCAGATAATTGGAAACCTTCAATGACTTTATCCCCTAATCCGACAAGTTCTTCAAGTGCCATTTTTTGAGTTATAATCTCACCCTCTCCGATACTTCTTTTTTTTTCGTCCGATTCGATTTAAACGAATTTCCAGCCTTAAAGGCTGGTAGTAACTCCGTTATAGTAAGATTCGGACCTTGCCGCTCTTTTAACATTTTTAAAATTGTGTATGACTTTTAACAGGCGCTCAAGCCCGAAACCTGCACCGATCCAGGGTTTGTTAATGCCCCATTCACGATCTAACGGTATAGGTCCGACTACAGCTGACGAAAGTTCCAGGTTCCCATGCATCACATCAAGGGTTTCTCCGTAGACCATACAGGAGTCACCTACGATTTCGAAATCGATATTCAGGAAGTCAAGGAATTCCTTGATTAGGATTTCAAGCTCTTCGCGATTGCAGTTCGACCCCATCTGGCAGAAATTCAACATGGTAAACTCTTCAAGGTGATCTTTACCATCGGATTCTTTCCTGTAACAGGGTCCTATTTCGAAAATCTTAATCGGATCGGGCAGGACCTTGTCCAGTTTATGCAGGTAATTATAGAGGCCGGGAGCAAGCATAGGCCTTAAGCAAAGGTTTTTATCCACTCTAAAAACTTGCTTTGAAAGCTCAGTATCATTATCAATACCCATTCTCTCCACATACTCTGCCGGAATAAGTATAGGAGATTTGATTTCCAGAAAACCTTTCTCAATGAAAAACTTAGTAATCTCGCGTTCAAGTTTTCCCAGATTGTTTTCTCTTTCTTCGACATAAATACGTTTCAGATCCTCTTTTCTTCGGGCAAGTAATTCTGATTCCAACTCCCTGAAAGACAAACCTGCATTCAGAGAAGTCCTATCACCTGAAAATACGAGGGTCTCAAGCCTATCTAGCTGGCTCTGTGTGAATCGAGTTTCATGAATTGGTACTCGAGCGGACATGGATTCTGTTGAGTTTGACATAGTAAACGAGGATGTAGATTCAATTTCTTCAATTGGCACTTTTGAGGATGAGTTTTCTAGCAGTTTCGGGTTTCTGGCAATAGATTTCGGTATGGCTTTTCTGACCCTTGGAGTAGAAACTGATTTAATTGTCACGCTACTTTTATTTTCATTCACTGCAGAGTAGAAATTTGTGAGGTCCTCCTCCGAAACTCTACAATGTTTGCAGGTTTTTCTATATTTTTGATGCCTGAAAGCCCTGGCTGTTCTGCTGTTTCTTG
>JAUPKV010000527.1 GCA_030837265.1 Methanobacteriota archaeon | reverse complement strand
GTGAAACTGAGATCAATATTGTTGAACGCGGTTGAGAAAATTTTCTCTCAAGTCTTAGCAGATTACTAAAAACAGTTGCGTGTGTTTTTGATATTTAAAACTTACGAGGTTGCCTGCTTATCGGCAATTTCCGACTTCCTTTAATGCGTTCAAATTTTTTTATTTAACAAAAAATCTTTTTTTTAATAATAATTTTTGTTTCAAATACTCCACTTCATTTATATAAAAAGTTAAGTTATGCCAGTTTATAATGAAACTACAATTATGTAAATGCTTCTTCATTTTTTAAATGGAATATTTAACAAATTAAATGCTAATAATCGGTCCAACGATACTAAACTATGGGGGTTCTATAGTTTTATTAAGTCCTGCACACTTTAACCCTTCTCGATTTTTGGTTCATTTACCGAAGTAAAAAGTGAAAAGTGGAACAAATTCATGTTTTTAAAATCAGTTTTTTCTATTCTATCTAGTTGGGTAATTAATAATCACTTTTCACTTTTAATATAATTCTATATCGCAAATTCTATATAATTATTAACCATTACATAGCCTACTAGAGGCGAAAAAGAAACCTCAAAAACGGCGATTGTCTTTATGTATCTTTATTAGACTTTAAGGATAGATTTCCGATTAAACGGAAAGAGGATTGGATTTTATGAGTCACGAAGTTAAAGATATTATGAGCGCAAGCAATGTAAAAATCGCGGATCTAACCGCAAACCCTGCCCCCCTGGGTTTGATGGGTTTTGGCATGACCACTGTGCTTTTGAATTTACACAATGCAGGTTTTTACGCACTGGGAGGAGTAATTCTCTCAATGGGTATTTTCTACGGTGGTTTAGCTCAGGTTATTGCAGGGATCGAGGAATGGAAAAAAGGTAACACTTTTGGAGCTACAGCTTTTACCTCATATGGGCTTTTCTGGCTGAGTCTGGTGGGAATTGTCCTGCTCCCTAAATTGGGGGATAAATTTGCAGGGCTGGCTTTGACCCCGTTAGACTTTTCCGCGTATCTCTTCATGTGGGGAATCTTCACTCTTTATATGTTCATAGGTACACTGAAAGCATCAAGGATTCTTCAGGTCGTTTTCCTGCTTCTCGCAATTCTGTTCTTCCTGCTTGCCGCAGGAAACTTCCTGGACAACCCGGCAATACTCAAGTTCGCCGGCTATGAAGGAATCCTCACAGGGTTTGCAGCAATTTACGGTGCAATGGGTCAGGTACTAAATGAGATGTATGGAAGGAAAATAATTCCTTTGTAATTTTACAATAAGAATTTTATAAAACATATTATTGTAAAAATAGTCGGGCTCTTTTGCCCTTCTTTATTTTTTGAATTTGTTTTTAATCCAATTTTTTCATATTTGTTTCCAGATCCAGTTTTTCTAGAAATCCGTTCAATATTTTTAGCTGCTGAAAATTGAAGGATATACTTTTGTGGCAGACAACAATGTTGTCAATTCTAATGGATACATTATTTAATACAGTTAATATTTGGAAATCTGTGTAAAATAATTTCATTAAA
This sequence comes from Methanobacteriota archaeon, assembly GCA_030837265.1. The sequence goes on along the minus strand of JAUPKV010000527.1, from coordinate 7,225 downwards.
ACTTATAGTATATATTCTATTAAATATTTTTACTTTTATATATAAATTTAAAGCTCTTTGATTTATTATAAAATGTTTGTAATATAGTTTTGTCAAATATTAAGCTTAAACTAACTCTTTTAATTATTAAATTCTTAGAAAACCCATAACAAATGACTTTTCATTTTACTTATATCTCCCGAATTTTTCTCAATTCTCTCAGTTACCAGTCTTTAGGATAAATGTCATACTTTCACAAATATAACATTTAGTTAATTTCTCTATTATTAGCTTATTTCTCTAATTTTAGTTGATTTCTTATATATTCTACAGATTCTAAAATCTTATATTGAGTTAATAATATTAAAAAGTGATCGAATGTTAGTTTCATGGGCATGAATGTAGTCATTGGAAGTTTTGAACGTTTTTTCAAGCACCGACGAATGAATATCTATGAATATGGAAAAAACAATGCAACTGTCGAACTATTAAAAAGTTCTGTTCTAGTAGCGTTTTCAGGAGCAATTAGGATCCATCTGGCTTTTCTCTTACTTCAAGTCCAGTCCAGTTTACCTATATGTGTTGCAGGAGGGCTTGTGATCTACACGATATATACACTTGATAGGGCTCTAGGATCCGAAGAAGATGCTGTAAACCGAACGGAACTAAACGGTTCAAGAAAAGAGGTAGGTCTTGCTGTATGTTTGCTTACTTTTTTGACGGGTAGCTATATACTGGCAAAAGAAGACCTGCTAATTGTTGCATTCATACCTTTTGTAATCTGTTATCTCTACAGTAAAGGTATAAAAGTAGGAAAATCTGCTTTTAAACTCAAAGGTGGATTTGGAGTCAAAAACCTTGTTGTAGGGCTTACATGGGGTCTCTTCATTGCGGGACTGGCAGGTAGCAACTGCGGAAGGATAATTCCAGTTGTTCTGGTCTTAATTTTCTTTGGGGTCAAATTGTTTGTAAATTCTACTATCTTTGATTTTAAAGATATAAAAGGTGACACTCTTGCTGGTATCAAAACTCTTCCGATTAGCTTTGGAGAACAGAATACCAGAAAGCTCCTTGTCGGAATGTACTTACTTTCTCATATAATTCTAGGTGCCGCCATAATCAGCGGAATAATCGCTTTTGAACCCTTGATAATTCTCTACAGTTTAATATGCGGTTTAACCTCTATCCAGAATCACGCAAAATCCGAAGAGGAAACTCCTACCCAGAAATTCGGAAGAAAGCTTCTTGTACATGGAGAGTCTGTTTCAATTCTTGCACTGAGGCAAATTGCTGGCGCTCTACTTGCATGAGATGTTTACGAGTATGAAGTGAGTCTTAGTTTAAAAACAACGCCGATGAGCTCAGATAATGAGACTCAACTCACTTTAAATTCTCATGTATGGTAAAACTACCTCTATCCTTTTATCTTTCCTCTTGATTTTCACATCTGAAAGCTTTAAGGAAAGTTTAAAGATTCTTTATTTCAATTGAGTTCTCTTTAAAATGCTTAAAAAGATCCTCTCCCCATTTAATTGCAGAAGAATCAAAACCGACCAGATCAGTTCTGGGGTCAAAAGTTCCGTTTTTGAAAAAAAGGGAAAGCGATAAGAAACGATCCGTTACTGCGAAAGAGACTTTTGCATTGTCATACACATGAAAACTCGTATGTTTATATTTAACAAATTCCTCAATTTCGGCACTATGTTCATTTTTTACTTTGAAAAAAACATTTGGAGTAATAATAATGGAAATTGGAATATTTTTTTGAGCTAATTCCAAAAACATTTTTGGAAAGCTTGGAAGGAATATAGATGCAAAACCCATGAAACGAGTAGAAGACATTACATTTTCCATAAATGATTTATGGGAATCATAGATATGTTCATGTTCGTTTCTTACAACTCTACAATCTTTAAGTTCCTGAATTCTGTTCAGTAACGTATCCGGAATTGCATCAAGATCATGATTTCTCCAGAAATCTTCATTTGCTTCTATTGACGTAAGGGTATCTAAAAAAGGTCTGTAATAAATAGCTGATACTTTGCCTAGAGAAGTTAGCCGATACATTCCATCCTGTTTGACTATCATGTTTGCATCTTCCATCTCTTTCAGGCGTGGCAAGATCTCAGGTGATTTTACTTGGAAGTAATCTTTGATTTCGGTAAGAGTTTTTGGACTCTCCTCAAGCTGAAATAAAATATCTTTTCTTTTCTCAGAAAAGGTTAGAATGCTTAAAAGTCCGGTGGATTTCATTTTACCAGTCCATTATTTTTGTAATTGTTTCTGGAGTGATTCAAGTTTTATACCACAAAAGTACTCTTTAATTTTGATTAACAATAAAATAAATTTAAGTTTTTTATTTCCTTCAGTTTTTATATTGAATTGAGGTGACTGCTATATCCTGGTAATATAATGTTAATGAGATCAATATGAATTCAATGTATATTATCTTTTTTGAATGTAAGCTAAGTTATTAGTATCTTTTTATATTTCCAACAGATTATTATGTATCTATCTCACGAAAATTTAAATCAAACCTCTAAATAGTCTCTTTTTGTAACTAATTAAAATACGTATTTCAATGGTATCAGATTATTTCATCAATACATAACTTCGAGTTGGCTATTCAGATGACAGGAGGGAACTCAGTGGTAAAAAATTAATATTCATCAAGGGGAGCATTTGATAAATTATTAAGAAAGTAAAAATAAGCAAAAAAAGGCTATTTAAAAATAAAACAATAAATATATTCAATATGTCTTAATCACATGAGATATGGATAAAATCCATATTTGATGAAATTCTGCAATTTTTTGTATTTGGTGTAAATAAACATATGCGCTAACATATATTAAAAAATTTTCTAAATATATGGAGCATTATTTTTTACGCATCTGGCTTCGAATAATTGAACGAATGGAAATTTTTGGAAGGATTTTTGTCGTGCCCTGAGAAAGCAGAACTAATAAGATTTTGTACTTCGATAATTCGTTATTTTACGAACGTTTTCAGTGGAGGAAGTGACGCATGCCTGTAAAGACCATAGCAACTCCCAGACGATTTGCAGTAGCAATAACCTCGCCATCACGTATAGATCCTCCGGGAGAAATTATGTAGCGAACGTTGCTTTCTGCAGCATGGATTATGCTGTCATCAAATGGGAAAAAGGCATCTGAAGCCATAACGCACTCTAACATAACTTTCTTGCAGTAATCTTCAAAGGGAATACCTGGATTCTCTTGTGCGTAAATTATCCGCAGGTTTTCTACAGCTTTTGTGGCTGCAAGTTTACGAATCGAGTCGACTCTGTTCGGCTGCCCGGCACCCATAGCCAGTACCATAAAAAATCCGGGTTCATATTCATGGGCAAGAATTACTGCATTGGATTTAGTTGATTTGCAGGCTTTCAGGCAGAACTCTGAGATAGCTCTTTTTTCGTCAGGATATGGAATATCGGTAACAGACTCCCATTTTTCATAGAGTTCAATATCCCGACTTTGCTTAAGCATGCCTCCGATTATATATTTGTAAATGTATTCCGTCCCGAAAGCTTCTCTAAGTTCAGGCAACTTTAAAAGCCTGAGGTTCTCACTCTTTTTTCTCAGGTATTCCAGAGCATCGGGCTTATAATCAGGAGCAAGAATTATTTCAACGAATTTTCCATTTAAAAAAGTAGCAGCTTCCAGATCAAAGGTCTCATTCGTGCAGATTATGCTTCCATAAGCTGAAACAGGATCTCCACCCCAGGCAGCCTTAAGTGCCTTTGAGAGTGTGCTACCAGTCGCAAGTCCGCACGGGTTGTTATGCTTAACAATAGCGACTGCGGGAGTTGAATTCCCAAGTTCTTTTACCGTCTGGAGGGCATTGTCGGCGTCTACAAAGTTGTTATAGGAAAGTTCCTTACCATGCAGTTGGGCCGCTTTTCCAAGGCTAGGTCCTTCAATTTGGGGCTCTTTATAGAAATAGGCCTTTTGGTGCCAATTTTCTCCGTAACGTAATTTTACGCCGTCAGTAAACTTCAGGCGAAGCACTTCTTGTCCAAGCAAAGTCCTGCTCAAATAGGTATCAATAGCTGCATCATAATCAGCAGTGTGCCTGAACGCCTTAACTCCAAGGGCAGCTCGAGTTGAATCAGAAACTTTCCCGCTTGAGCGCATTTCTTTCAGTACGCGCCCGTAATCCGTCGGATCTGATATTACTATCACTGAACGGTAGTTCTTAGCTGCCGAGCGCAGAAGAGTTGGGCCTCCTATATCAATGTTTTCGATGGCTTCTCCCAATTCTACATTTTCTTTTGAAATTGTCAGCTCAAATGGATAAAGGTTTGCGGCTACCAAATCAATAAGGGATATATTCTCTTTTGCAGCTTCAGCCATCTGTTCCTTGCTGTCCCGAAGACAGAGTAGTCCACCATGAATTTTCGGATGGAGCGTTTTAACTCTCCCTCCCATCATCTCTGGAAAGCCCGTAATATCCGAGACTTCAATAACATCTATACCTGCATCACGGAGAGTTTTTGCTGTCCCGCCTGTTGAGATTATCTCTAAGCCAAGTGATTCTAGCCCGCGTGCAAATTCTGCAATTCCGGTTTTATCTGAAACGCTGAGCAATGCCCTTTTTACCAAAAAATCACCAATATAGCTGGTTTAAAAATTATTAGCTATAAAACTTATGGTTAAACCTGATTGTTTCTACCTTTCTAAGCAGAAACTTAATAGTCTGCACTTGTTTTGCCTCAGCTAGGATTTTTATCCGGCAATTCCTTCAGAAAATAAGCTCAGGGGAATTGCTTATTTCTGGAAATAGAGTAGAAATTAACAAAAACAAATACGGAAACAGCTTTAATTTAATATTTTTAAGAAGGTGAGTGGATAATGAAGGAAGGGGGACAATGGAAAAAGAATATGATGTCGTAATTATCGGGACAGGGACTGCAGGCAGAACCTTTGCAGGAAAAGTTGCGCGCTCTGGATTGAAAATTGCCATCGTTGATTCGAGAGAGTATGGGGGCACCTGTCCTCTGAGGGGCTGTGACCCGAAAGAGGTACTTACGGATATGGCTCATAATACGGACCGGATCAATCGACTTAGAGGTAAAGGCATAAGAATTGAAACTCCCCTGGTAATTGACTGGCCTTCACTTATTGAGTTTAAGAGGACATTTACTGAAGGTTATTCCATAACTATTGAAAAATATCTGGCAGATGTGGGAATTGATACTTATCATGGGAGAGCTCATTTTGAGGACAAGAACACTATAGTTGTCGGAGGCGGTTACATATCCTTAGAGTTCGCACATGTTGTACGAAGGACCGGGGCAGAGGTCACAGTTCTACACCGAAGTGATAGGCTACTGCGGCAATTTGATGCCGATATGGTTGACACACTTTTAAAAGCATCTGAAGCTGCAGGAATCAGAATCCTTACAGACAAGCCGGCAGTCTCTGTAGAAAGAGATGATAGCGGCTTTGTTGTCAAAACAGGATATAAAACTGGTACCGATTCAGAAACTCATATCTTCCGTGCGGGTATGGTAGTGCATGGAGTTGGCCGTGTTCCGGATATCGAAGATTTACATCTCGAAAATGCCGGCATCAGGATTGAGAAGGGAACCATTGCAGTTGATAAGTACATGAGGACCACAAACCCCCGAATCTATGCAGGTGGAGACTGTGCATCGGAGGGCATGCAGCTAACTCCTGTAGCTGTCCTGCAGGGTGAAGTTGCGGCAGCTAATGTTCTTAATGAGAATAGTGCCGAGGCAGACTATACAGGAATTCCCGGTGCAATTTTCACCATACCTGTCCTGGCTTCGGTAGGGATTAGTGCCGCTAAGGATAATGATAAATATAAGGTAATATTTCGGGACAGAAGCATCTGGAATTCAAGTAGGAGAGCAAGAATGGAGTTTGCAGCTTCAAAGGTAATTATTGATGAAACAAACGACCGAATAATGGGGGCCCATATACTTGGCCCGAACGCCGGAGAAGCTATCAATATTTTTGCTGCAGTAATGCGGCTCGGACTAAAGGCATCGGACATTAAAAAACTGGTCTTCTCCTATCCTACTATATGTTCGGATATTCCTTATATGCTGTAAAATTTGATTTGCTTGCTTAATCCTGCAAAGTCAACATTTGCTGAATATTATATAACAGAATTATCATAGATATTTCCTTCCTAAAAAGAGTGAAATCCTATTAGTAAACGCAGACTTTACAGTACCTCTCATAGAAACGATTATTTGTACAGATCCAAGGACTTGAAAGAAAGATACCTGGAGCTAGAGATAAGGGAAGGATCAAACCTAGTGTCATGAATACACAATTTTGGATCATTTGAACAAATTAAAAATCCCTTATCTAATGAAAAGCTACACAAATATTATGTCCCATATTTAATTTTTCGTGATACAAATAATATCTGGAAGGCATGTAAATTCAGAACAAATAACATGCAAATATTTTTATAATGTAAACACTGTTTACTACTTGGGATAATATGAGACTGATCTGGGTTGATGCTTTAAAAGGATTTGGGATTATGCTTGTTGTTTTTGCACACTACAAGTTACCTATAGCACTTGATACTTACATCTTTTCGTTCCATATGCCGCTTTTCTTTTTCATCTCTGGCTTCCTGTTCAATTTCGCGAAATATACAGAATCAGCTAAAAATTTTGTAAAAGGAAGATTCAGTTCCCTAATAATACCTTACTTTGCTTTTGCAGCTTTTACATGCCTCTTTTACTTTTTACTGGATGAGTTATATACCCCTGGCGTTATTACAGTTAAGTTTTTTGAGGCTGATATTTATTACACAGTTTATTCAATCCTTTATTCTCAGACTACAATGATCTCATATAATGGACCGCTTTGGTTCTTGACATGTCTTTTTGTAACCGAGTTGCTCTTTTTTTGGCTTGCGAAAAGATATTACTGGCAACGATGGAAGCTTGTGATATCACTTATTGTTGCCGGAATTATAGGGTATCTTTATTCTGTTTATGTGCCTTTCACACTACCTTGGAATGCTGATGTTGCACTTACATCTGTTGTCTTTTACGGAGCAGGAAATTTATTTAGGAAATTCATGGAATCAGTAGAAGAGCTCAGGGTTGATTTTGGTTTACCGAAGTCAGGTTTGAAGTTCAATAATGTGTTTTTTGTTGTTGAGAATCTTTTACCTGTATTCTTTATCCTTGTAAGTATACTATATTTTGCTTACCTACTTAAATTTCCAACAG
>JAUPKV010000526.1 GCA_030837265.1 Methanobacteriota archaeon | reverse complement strand
ATAATCTGAATGCTTATTTTCTAGTAATTCGTGTGTTCAATCACACTCCTTTTATCAAATTTTTATGACTTTTTGCTTAAGTTATCTTGTTCTATTTAGGATTCTTCTACACCCATTCCCTGCAAAAATGCAATTCAGATTGCACGACAAACGGTTGTAAATGAAATATCAAATTTGATAATTAATAATAAATATATCTAAAAAATAAACACGATTTTAAAGTTAAAAATAATAAAAGATTTATAGATAGTGCTTCATTCTGAAATTGTGAAACTTGAAGGACGTCTCGAGCTCTTTAAAGAAAAGATAAAAAAAAAGGATTTTCTGGAATGCAAAGGCTTAGGAAACGAGATTCCTTACTGGATTTTTGATTATGAACCTGAAAAAGAACTTCTTGTCAGGGACACCATAAACAAACTGATCTCAAATTTCGAGAGCAAAGACTCGATAAAAATAATCGAGATTAATCTGTATAATTTATGTCTAAAGATCCTGAGTCAGAAAATTGCTGATGAAAAACTGATTCAGTTTGAGACGAAAAAGGGCTCAGATGCCTTGCTTGAGAAGGTAAGATTAATACTCAACCAAGAGGCCACAAGAAAAGAAATTGCCGAGTTATTCAAAGTTGATTACGACCTAATTTTCCTAACAGGAGTGGGAAATGCTTGGCCAATGGTCAGAGCTCATTCAGTCCTCAATAACCTTCATTCTGTTACAGGCAAAAAGCCTCTGGTATTGTTTTATCCTGGCAAATTTAGCGGACTTGACCTGAGCTTGTTCGGGGAATTTAAAAGTAAAAATTACTATAGAGCTTTTCAATTGTTGCCAGAGACAACATAATCCAGGAAATTTTAGAGTTTTTAGGGCGATAGTTTGAGAGTTTTTAAAACACTCTCATGAAATCTCCTCAACTAATTAAAACTGATATTTATCCAGAGTGCCAAATATGACAGCTGCGGAAATAAAAATAGAAGAGTTATTTGAAAAAGATATCCGAAGAGATGTCAACGGGGTAATAAAGGTTGATCAGGAAGACGAAATAAGCGTCTATACTGAACTTGATGAGTATGTGGTGACAGGTGAGTCCTTAAAGCATTTTGACAAATTTTTTAGAAATTATATTGCAACAATGGAAGAACCCACGGATAGAATAGGAGTCTGGGTCTCAGGGTTCTTCGGTTCTGGAAAATCGCATTTTATAAAGATCCTGTCATATTTACTGGAAAATAGAGCAGTTCAGGGGAAGACAGCACTCCAATTTTTCAGGGAAAAAATAACCGATCCTGCAATTTTTGCCAATATCGAGAAAGCTGTTAATACAGGCACTAAAGACGTTATTCTCTTTAATATTGATTCCAAAGCAAATACTGCTAATAAAGGTGACGAGCAGATCGTAAATATCTTCATGAGGGCTTTCAATGATAGGCGAGGGTATCTAGGAGATGTATTCTGGATCGCAGAACTTGAAGAACAACTTGAAGAAAAAGGACTCTATGAGCCTTTCAAAAATGAGTTTGAGCGCATAAATGGAGAATCGTGGAAAGAAAGAAGAGTTGCCTATAGCTTTGAGCAGGACGATATTATTGAAGCCCTTGGAAACTGCGGCTCCATGAGCAGGGAAGCTGCTGCCAGGCTGTTTGAAAGTGATGGGGCTAGCTACACTTTCAGTGTTGAAAAATTTGCAAAAAAGCTCGATAAGTACTGCAAATCGAAAGGAAAAGACCATCAGATAATTTTTCTTGTAGATGAAGTGGGGCAATATATAGGAGAAAACAGCGAGCTGATGCTTAACCTCCAGACTATTGTAGAAGAACTCGGGACTAAACTCAGGGGAAAAGCCTGGGTTGCAGTGACTTCACAGGCCGATATTGATACTGTCACAAAGGAACACGTGAAAGGCTACGACTTTTCCAAGATTCAGGGACGATTTAACACCCGTCTGGGACTTACCAGCGCGAACGTGGATGAGGTTATCAAAAAAAGGATACTGGATAAGAAAGAGGAATACAGGGAAGTTCTTGCCTCTTACTATGCTGAAAAGCAGATAATACTCAAGAACCTGCTTGCGTTTTCAAACCGGGCTGAGATAAAGACCTACAAAAATGAAGATGACTTTGTGAATGTATATCCTTTTATTCCTTACCAGTTTAACCTTGTGCAGAAGGTCTTTGACAGGATCAGAGATACAGGATTTTCGGGCAAGCACCTGGCAAAAGGAGAGAGGTCGATGCTCAGCGCCTTTAAAGAGTCGACCGAGAACTACTGTGAGAATAATGTAGGACTGCTGATTCCTTTCCATGCATTCTATGAGACAATTGAAGGCTTCCTTGACCCAATTATAGCAAGGACAATCTCTCATGCCCGGAAAAATGAGTCTCTTAATGAAAAGGACTGCGAGCTTCTGGAAATCCTGTTTATGATCAGGAATATTAAGGAGATTGAGCCAAACCTCGATAATCTAATAGTGCTCTCCATCTCCTCGGTTGATGAAGATAAGATAAAACTGAAACAGAGAATTATCGAATCCCTGCGAAAACTCGAAGACCAGACCCTGATAAACAAGTCCGAAGACAAGTATTATTTCCTGACAAATGAGGAGCAGGAAATCGATAAAGATGTCAAAAGAATGGATATCGAGACCCACCAGATCCTTGAAGAAGTCCATGGGATGCTCTATGATCAGAAGCAGGGGATCTGCCCAGCTTCCCATAAGGATTACAAATTTAACAGAGCTATTGACGACAAGGTAAGGGGTATTTCAGGCGCAGATCTTAATATCAAATTCCTTACTCCTCTTTCAGACCAGTATTATAGTAGAAAAGGCAATCAGCAGTCTTTAAGTGGAGATAATTTAAGCAATATCGATTCAACTGACACTCTTCTTTTCGTACTTCCGGAAGACGAATTAATTGATCAGATAAGATCCTACCTGAAAATCGAAAAATACCTCAAGCAAAACTCCTCAAACCGGAACAATGTGGAAATCCAGAACATACTTTCCACAAAACAGCAGAATGCCACAAGTGGTAGAACGAAAGCAGGAGAGCTAATTGCTAAAGGAATTTCGGATTCAAGAGCATTTGTTGACAATAAGGAAGTAAAACTTGAAAAATCCAGCCCGAAAGAGCGCATAAAAGAAGGACTTGACCTTCTGGTACAGAATGTCTACAGCAAAGCCGGATATGTCACAAAGGAATACGAAAACGAGAGTGAAGTACTAAGAATCCTGCGCTCGGACGACCTTGAGAAATTCGGGGTTACAGGCAGCGATACAAACAAGCTGGCCTTAAAAGAGATGCTTGAATACATCCAGATAAAGTATGGAAGAAGCGGAAGAGTTCTTTTAAGTGATTTAAAGGACCGTTTCACAAAGAAACCCTACGGCTGGAAAGAAATGACTATATCAGGGCTTGTAGCAATTCTTTACATTAGAGAAGAGATCAAACTCCGATACCAGTCCGAAAACTTGTTCAAAGACCCTGATGCTACAGCAAAACACCTTACAAGAAGAGATGATGCTGACAAACTGGTCATAGAAATCAGGGAGAAAACCGGAGAAGAAGATCTTAAAGCCGTAAAGCTGGTCCTAAACAACCTTTTTGAAAAACTAAACCTGCCAGATAAAGAAGGAGAACTCTACGAGGATGCGAGAAAAATATTCTCAAAAGAACTTGAAGGCCTGCAAATTATGGAAGGCAGATATAAAGAAGAAAAGAGTTTCCCGGGCAGGAATCAAATCGAAGCCTATAGGAAATTCCTGAAGGAACTGACAGATAACTCAGATCCCTCAGCTTTTTTTAGAGCCGTAGCCTCACGAAAAACCGAATTTGAAGAGCTTCATGCCGATGCGGATCCTGTCAAGCACTTTTTTGAAGGCGCACAGGTTGAGATCTTCAGGAGGCTTGCAAGGAAATATGATGCCTTCAACAGAAATGTTCAGTTCCTTGATGAAGAAACTAAAGCCGACCTTGAAGAAGTACACCGGATTCTGAACCTGGAAGAGCCCTATTCAGAGATCAAGAACCTTCGGGCGCTGGAAACAAGAATTGAAACCTCAATTACAACCGCTCTCTCTTCCCAGAAAGAAAAGGTCAGGGAAAAGCTTTCCTGTGTAAGAGAAGAGATCGCAAAAGCTCTTTCTAAAGAAAGCTTCCTTCCTGAAGTCAATGAATCTGTACTGTCTCTTTTTAATGAGGTTGAGCCGCACATAGAAAAAGCTGGAGACTGCACTATGGTCCAGACCCAGTTATCAGTGATTGACTCCTGCCGTAAGGACGCTT
>JAUPKV010000525.1 GCA_030837265.1 Methanobacteriota archaeon | reverse complement strand
GGGCTTGAGACCCTTAAAGATGTGGTGGTTATTGCCGCAACCAACCGCCCTAACCTTCTGGACCCTGCAATCCTGCGGCCAGGGCGTTTTGATCGGCTGGTCTATATGGGATCTCCTGACCGTAAAGGCAGGCTCAAGATATTTAAGATCCACACAAAGAATACGCCCCTTGCTGAGGATGTAGATCTTGAAGCCCTTGCGGATACAACTGAAGGCTATGTAGGTGCTGATATCGAGTCGGTGTGCAGGGAAGCCGTACTGACTGCCCTTCGGGAGAATTTCGATATAGAAAAGATCGAAATGAGACACTTTAGAGAAGCTCTGAAGAAGGTAAAGCCCACTATTACGGAAAATATTGCTCAGTTCTATGAAAAAATCGAGGCGCAGTTCAAAGGAGGCCAGAAAATCATGGAATCGGGTGCTTATGTTGGGTACAGGTAAGAAAATAAAATGAGTAACTCTTTAAAGGAATAATTCTTAAAGGGAAAAAGTTTTAAAGAATATGGTTTCAAATGACATAAAATATTCAAAGTGAAAAGCCAGCTTTATCCAAACCCGCATAACACACTGAGAACGGAGATACGATAAAAATGTCTAAAGTATTTGCAAGGAACCTTCTCTTCAACAAACAGGTAATGGCTACCGACGGAACAGAGATAGGAACGCTGAGCAACATTGTAGTCGAGATTAAAGGGGGAAATATCATTGACCTGATGGTCACCCCGAATGTCAATTTAGACACTTCCAGGTACAAAAAAGTGGACAACTATATCCTCGTTCCCTTCGATTCCGTAAGTGCCGTTAAAGACTACATAATAATAGATAAAATGAAAGCAAAGGAGTAAAAAGAAAGGAAAGAAACACCCTTTCCTTTCCCGAATCTTTTTTTTCACTCGAGTTGCGCCACCCGAGTTGCGCCACCCGAATTCCGCTTCGGGAGCACGGGGTCCGTTTCACTCGCTTCGCTCGCTCAAGCGGACTAACTTATGGCTTAGAATCTTGCTCATTTTTCATAATTGATATTTGGAAACCCATCGTCCTTTTATCTCGCTTCGCTCGCTCACCAGGACTCATTTTTCCAAAGTTATAGCTTTGTCTTTCGAATAGCTCCTGGGAGTATTCAATTCGTCTTTTTTTAAAAAATAAAATCTGAATAAATCGGTGTAAGTATTTACGTTCGAATGATGTACCCACGACAGTTATAAAGACCAAACTGTATAGAATAATATGGAATAGATAAACAAATGAAAGGTGGTCAAGCTGATGCTTAAAAAGAGCAGCAAATACGATACTTATTTTGTTAAAGAAAATATGATGGGCCCTCTTGGTTGCGGGAGAGGAATAACTTCAATAGTTTTGGCAAAAGAATATGATGTCAATGTTTTTGCAACTGATCTCTGGATTGGTGCAACAGAGAACTATGAAAGAATTAAGAGCCTATCCGAAAAGTGTTGTGATCTACTTTATCTTTACAATTGACAATATGTACGACCGGAAAGGATGTCGATACTATAAATCTTTCGTAACTTCTCAACATGCGTTAATGACTTTTCGGATAGGCTCTAAGTACCTTTGGTTAGAGGAATGAACTTTATTTGAAAGGAATCTGCCGATTTATGAGAACAGAGAGTATAAACCACTGGGATGTTGTTGCTGAAAATTATAGTTATAATAACCATCAAGGAAAAAATTTTCATGCCCAAATATATTTAGCCGCTGTCAATGAATTACTGGGAAGTGTAGACGGGAAACATATTCTTGATGCAGGCTGCGGTGATGGTTTTTTTTCGTTAGAACTTGCACTAAAAGGAGCATTAGTTACAGCTGTAGACAGTTCTGAAGCTATGTTAGGTATAGCAAAATGTAAGCATGTCCATGATAATATTCAATACTATGAAATGGATTTGACCAGGAAGTCCGCTTTTAAAGATAAATCGTTTGATATTGTTGTGGCGAATATGTTACTAATGGATATTCCTAAAATCGAATTATTTATTTTTGAAGTAGCACGGGTATTGAAAAAGCCTGGCAATTTTGTTTTCTCGATAACACACCCATGCTTCTTTTTAAGTAACTGGGAGGGGGATGAAAACAACATAAAAATGTATAAAAAAATTGGAAATTATCTGAATGAGGGAGTAGAAGAATTAAATTTTTGGGGCAAAACATTACACTATCATAGACCTTTATCAAGATATATGGATGCTATTGAAAAAGCCGGAATGTACGTAAGTTCATTTAGAGAACCAGTTCCTTCAAGAGAATTAATAGAATTACATCCTGAAGAAGAGTATCATAATAGAATTCCATCATTTGTAGTAATTATGGCAAAATCAATTTGAGCCAAATGTTCCAGCTGCAGATTACCTTGCCTTTCTGGCCGGATTATTTAAGCATGGATCAGAGATTAAAAGTAGTATTTTGTGCTTAGGGGCGGTAAGTATGGATGCAAAAATGAAAGGCATTGTAAGAGTTGTGCCATATGATCCTGAGTGGAAAAACGAGTTTTTGAAAATAAAAGCAATGATTGCTGATTGTGCTGGTGACCTTATAATTGGTGTTGATCATGTTGGAAGCACGGCAATTGAAGGTCTTGCCTCAAAGCCTATTATTGATATTGATGTAGTCATTGATTCGTATGACATTTTTCCTGTTGTAAAAGACAGGCTTTCTAAAATTGGGTTTGAACATGAGGGAAATTTGGGTGTTGAAGGCAGAGAAGCTTTCAAAAGAACTTTTGTAGATGATTTCATGCCATACCATATGTACGTATGTCCGATGAATGGTAACGGCCATCTTGAGCATATTGCTTTTCGTGATTATTTAAGGAATCATCCGGAAGCTATGAAAGCTTACGGAGAACTAAAAACGAGATTATCTGAACAGTTTAGAACTGATATTACAGCTTATGTAAATGCAAAACATGAATTTGTACAAAACATTCTTAAAAAACATAAATGATTCATAAATGGCAAACTTGCATATTGGTTTGACGTTACAAATTCATTATTGATTTGATGTCTGTAGATTATTTAAATGCTGGTGGTTTCAGACGTGAAAGATTTTCCGGAGTTTATGAAGAATAAAAGTAATCATATCAGCAGTACAATATCAGCAGTGAGGAGCAAAATACTGAGTATATCGATGGTTATTTTTACGAAGGTGCAGACGGCAGTCAGATGACGTTTTGAACCTGTGATTCTGACAGGTTTTCTAAGAAACATACTTATGAATTTGATGAGTAGTTTGTGTTAGTGGCCAGTATACAGCAGTACTAAAAAAGGCTTATTCTTCTTCCGTTTTGATTCTATAAAAAAGAGAATATAAATGTAAGTGAATTCAACTCATTAAATATATTAAATCAAGTATTTTGTCCGTAACATACTTTTTATTTAG
>JAUPKV010000524.1 GCA_030837265.1 Methanobacteriota archaeon | reverse complement strand
TGTTTTTACTGCGTCTTTATCAGTTATATTTTGAGAACATGTAATAATGTTTGGCGGAGTGTGTTTACTATCTGCTCTTTTATGAGCAGGAATCTCAGGAAAATAAGACAATTTTTCTTCAATTTCTTCAAGTATGTGATAAAAACATTCGGAACACACCGAGCACGCAGGATTGTTAATGGGAGCTTTTTTTAACTTTTTTCCTTGAATAAATCTCCTTATTTTCTGCCGAGCCATTAAAGGATCGATTTCTACAGTTTCAGCAAAAAAAGTAATTATTTTCTCTCTTTCAATATCACACTCTTTCTTTTCTGGAAGGTTGCAGACTTCCGGAATTCGTTGAATGTTCCTATAAGCTGTAATGGTTTCTTCAAAGCCAGCTAAAATATAGAGTAAGGAAAGAGATTTACCCTCGTAGTCTCGTTCATACAACCTTGATAGGACAAGGCAGTCGGTTTTAACCTCCTTATGCAGGATGTTTATGATATTCTTTCTACATTGTGAATCATTGAGAGATGAACCTAAATCACAATTTCTGCAGTTTATGAGAACTGTTTTTCGATTCTTCGTTTGTTTTACTCTATATGAGCAAATTTCTTCTTCTTTATTCTGTTCAGTAAAGAGATCCTGCTTAATATTGGAAATAGTATTCTGAAGTTGTGTCAATAGGTTCAGAATAAACCCCCTGTTTAACCGTTTAACTTCAGAATTAAACGTTAACTGTAATAAACTTTTTCTATAATTAAAAAAACTTGCCTAAATTTAAAGCTTTTTTAAATCTAGCTCGTCAATTCATTCATCGTTAGTTGCAAAACCTCAATTTTTCAAGCACTACTATCTAACTTTCTTAATAATAAGAGAAAATAAGAGAAGAAAAAGAATCTCCTGATAATATCTAAAGCAAACAATAATCCTTCATTTTCCAAATTTGTTACTGTTTTTTATCTTTTCTACGCCCAAATATAGCTACCAGACCAAGTACTGCAGCCACAGGCACTGCAACCGAAGGGAATTCAGGTATTGTGACGTTGGTATTAAATATATACATAGAAACCTCTTGAACAAAATCAATTTACTTCTCAAAGAGAAACTTATAGGAAGATTTTTCTGGTTATTTTCATATTTAAATTGGTGAAAGTTTTGATCAGGACATTTATAGCAGTGGAGTTGGACCCAGGTTTTAGGGAGAAAATCCGGGACTTGCAGGATAAGTTCGCCGAGTTTGATCTGAAGTTCGTAAAGCCTGAACTTATTCATATAACTTTGAAATTTTTGGGAGACGTTGACGAATCGAAGATTCCATCAATTTCCGCAGCCCTTGACTCTATTATGTGTGAACCTTTCGAGGCTAAAGTTGGAGGATTGGGAACATTTCCCAAGCCCTCAAATCCCAGAGTGCTCTGGTTGGGAGCAAGCGGAAATTTCAAGGCTCTGCATGAAAACATAGAAGATCTAATGAAGCCTTTCAAGTTCGAAACAGATAATAAGGAGTTCTCTTCCCACGCTACTCTGGCTAGAGTAAAATTTCTTAAAAAAGATCAGAAAAATGATTTCATAACTACCCTGAGAGAATTAAAAGATATGGAAATAGGCAGCATGTGGGTGAATAAAGTACTTCTGAAAAAGAGTACACTTACTCCTGAAGGACCTATATATGAGACAATGCATACGACTTATCTGGATTAATTCAATAAATTAATTTTTCTTATGCGTTACTAATCTGAAAAAGCTACTTCTCCTCTAAGACATACTGGTAAATTTGCTCTTTCCCTAGGATACGGACTTGATATAACCTTTTAAGGATTTCAGATCTGATCTTTTCCCCAAAGAGATTGGTTAGGAAAATAAACCATATTCGATTAAAGAACCATTCCTTCGGGATTTCTCTCTATCATTGCTTTTACACTCACGCTTCGAGATTCCAACACCCGGAAAGCCAGTTTATTAAAGGTATTATTTAGACTCCACCGATATTCAATGCCTTTCTAATAAGCTGGCTGACCCCGAGAGAGGAAATAAAATACCAGTAGAGCCAGTGTTGAAACGGGCCAAATGCATTAGAAGTAAGCAGCTGCTTGCCCCAGAATGGAAAAATCATTGTGGCAGATCCGTGACCACTAATGTAATAGTAAGCCCACATGAAGAGAGGAAGGGAAATGATACTGATATAAGCCATGGGCTTGAACTGCTGCTTTGACATTTTCATCTGGTCTTCCATCATTTCTTTGCGCTGGTCCTCCAGTTTCTTCAACATATAGGTATTCTGGGAAAGTTGCGCCTCCCGGAATTCTTTCTGGAAAGCTTTCATGCGTTCCTGTGTATTCCTCATGAGGTCCCAGTCCATCGTGTATTTCTGGATAAGGGATGCATAAATACCGGTAATAATCCCCATCGCTAAAAGGACAAGATGGAAATTCTCCTGCCCGACAACAGCAAGTACGGGATTCAACAAAATCCCAACTGCTTGCCCGACAGCATCTCTGAAACCCTGTCCGAGGAGCATTATCCCGAACATAAGGGAAAAGCCGATAGCTAGCAGAAATCTATCAATCTGTTTCTTTAATGTCTCTGAAACCAAGTTGTTCTCACCATTGGTTTAGTAATAGATATTCTTATTCCTTTATCTATGGAAGAATCATAATAGGTAGAACGCTAACAATCTATAAAGCTTTGACACTTTATAGATCTTGGCAAACATACCATATTAATTATTATTCAAATTGTAAAACTGGTTAGATTTAAAGCATGAATCTATGATTTATATATTTAATGTTTATAAAATTAATGCTTTTTTATTCCACATCAAATATCCGAAGGGATGCCAATTAGAAACGCAACTTACTTCAAATTAGCCCTGAACATGCTCTTACACAGTAAACTCCGGAGCTGGCTTACTATTATTGGAATTGTTATAGGAGTTGGGGCAGTAGTTGGGATTATCTCGCTTGGAGATAACATGCAAGCACAGGTACAGGAAAGTCTTTCCTCAATTGACCTGACAAATATCATAATAATGCCAGGTTATTCAAAAGCTCAATCGGACGGACACGGAATCTCCCGTTTTGGAGGTGGTACAACTACTACTGCCCAACTGACAAAACATGACCTGGATGCCCTTCGTGGTATAAAAGGTATAACATATATCACAGGTCTAATTTCCGGCAGCGAGTATGTGAACTACAATGGGGAAAACGCAAGCCTTTCGATCTCGGGGGTGGACCCCCAGGTCTGGCAGTATATGAATTCTCTTAAGCTAGAATCGGGAAGACTGCTTGAACCGTCAGACAATTACGCTGCAGTTATCGGGAGCGGAGTTGCCAGGGGAATTTACGAAAAAAATATTGGAATTAACCAGATTATAACAATCAATGGAAAATCCGTAAGAGTTGTCGGAATTCTGAAAGAAGAGGGTGGAAGCGATGATAGGCAGATATACATGCCTATAGACGCATCAGTAAACATAATTGAAGATGCTAAGAAAAATGTCTATGATTCCATCCAGGTAAAAACTCAAAGTGTGGATATTGTAGACACGGTAAGCGCAGAAATTGAGAAAAAGCTGCTTATCTCCAGACATGTCAACAAAGCTAACGACAGGGACTTTACCATAATCGCCTTGAAGTCCATGGCTCAGTCAATTACCAGTATGATTTCCTCCATGACTGTTTTTCTTGGAGCCATTGCTGCAGTATCGCTGATAGTAGGAGCAGTGGGAATTGCAAACACCATGTTTACCTCTGTCCTGGAAAAGACAAAAGATATCGGCACCATGAAGGCAATAGGAGCGAAAAACAGGGATATACTTATGATTTTCCTTTTCAACTCTGCAATGGTAGGTCTTGTTGGCGGCATTCTTGGAGTTATGCTGGGATCTGTTGTCTCATCTGTCCTCCAGACAATGGTAGGGGGGGATAGTATGACCTCTGCCGAAGGAGTGAGCCCTTACCTGATTGTTCAGGGGCTTCTACTGGCAGTTACGGTAGGTGTGATCTCAGGAGTCGTCCCTGCCTACAGGGCATCCAGGCTTAAGCCGGTAGATGCATTGAGATACGAGTGAGAAATACATAGATATTATATTAAGAGGAGAATGAGGTTTTCAGATTTCATTGGGATGTCTAAAAAACCTCTCAAATTCTAAAAATGGTTTACGTATATTTTTAAAGTTAGTGTTTTTTTCAATTTTTACTACATAACTTGTATTTGGGAGAATTTTCTTTCACTCCCAATCTTTGGATTTTTTTCGTTCATTCCCAATCTTTGGATTTATATGTAATTAGTCTTGCAGAGTTCATTATAACTGGAATTGACGAGAGTTCATGTAATAATGCTCCAGTTATAGGAGTTAGTATGCCAGGTATAGTTAATATCACTGCTACTGAGAGTACGCCAATAGAAAACACAACATTTTGCCAAATAGTGGTCATAGCCTTCTTAGATATGTTGATCAGATAAGGAATTTTTGAGAGGTCATCAGATAATAGTCCAACTTCTGCTGTCTCTATTGCTACATCTGTTCCTGTAAGTCCCATTGCAATCCCTACATCAGCCGTGACAAGTGCTGGTCCATCATTAACACCATCGCCGACGAAAATAATCTTATGACTTTCTGACTGTAGACGTTTTACGATTTCGACTTTCTCTTGAGGCATTACTTCTGCATATACTTCGTAAATATCAAGGTGCTTAGCTAGCCGTTCCGCAACCACTTTGCTGTCACCAGTGACCATTATTGTCCTTATTCCAAGCTTATGGAGATTTTCAATAGATTTCTTTGACTCTGGCCTAATTTTATCCTCAAATGTTAATAGTCCTGCGATTT
>JAUPKV010000523.1 GCA_030837265.1 Methanobacteriota archaeon | reverse complement strand
TCATAAAGGAACAAATCTACCGTATTCCTCTGAGGACTAAACTTATCATCCGGCCGATCGAACACTATTTCTACCGATTTCAAAGGATCGGGCAGTGTAGGATCTGTAGGATCCTCAAGAATTGTTTTTAGGGTCAGGCTCAAGTCATCGATGATCATGCAGGAAATACCTCCTTGTCATATTGAAATACATTCCACGTTCGCCCTAATTTCTCATACTCCCACCTCACTGCCCGTACGATATGATTCATTCGAATAGCTCCTCCTTCTTCGGCTGCGTACAATGCTGCTGTAAGGGCTATGTTTTTGATGTGGCCTCCTGAAAGTTTTACCTCACGTGCAATGGTACTAAAATCTACATCATTTCCAATCGGAGCTTCATTTGGGAATACCGCTTTCCATATGTTTAGCCTGGATTCCTCATCCGGGAAAGGAAAATCTACAATAATATGCAATCGTCTTACGAACGCCTCATCCATATTCTGGCGCAGATTGGTGGCAAGTATCGTAACCCCTTCATACTCCTCCATCTTTTGCAGCAGATAGTTTATTTCGATGTTAGCATAGCGATCATGGGAATCTCGGACTTCGGACCTCTTTCCGAAAAGCGCATCTGCTTCGTCGAAGAACAGGATAGCATTACTCGATTCGGCTTCCTTAAAAATATTACTTAGATTCTTTTCCGTTTCTCCGATGTACTTGCTGATCACACAGGATAAATCGATTTTATAAAGGTCTAATTCCGTACGCCTGGCAATAATCTCTGCCGCCATAGTCTTTCCTGTGCCCGAAGGACCGGAGAAAAGCACGTTCAGTCCTTTTCCCATTGATAATTTTTTATCAAATCCCCAATCTGAGTAAACAATTTCCTTATGTTTAATGAATCCAGACACTTCTTTCAAATGCTCCTTTATATCTTTAGGCAGGACTATGTCATCCCAGGCATAATTGGGTTCGATCTTTCTGGCAAAGGCAGAAAGATTCCTGTTGGACTGAACCTTACAGCCCTCGTAGAGACTTTCTGTGGATAATATCGGATTGGCGGGATTTTCTCCCCCTGAGTAACTGCACGCCGCATGGACAGCATCCCCTATTTGACCTCCACTGAACCTGAATTTGCTCGCAAGAGATTTCAGGTCTACTTCTCCATCCAGCTCGTAATTTTTCAGGCAGGATTCCCATAACTGTTTTCGAATCACGTAGGAAGGTAAAGGAAAAGAAAATGGAGTAAAACCGTTATTTATTAAACCTCCACAGCATTCCATGAGCTCCTTTCCTGCCAAAAATATCCATCCCGGAAAGGACTTTAAGGCCGGGATTAGGAATTCTTGAACATTCCTCGGTTCTCTGTTTGCGAGAAATAAATCAAAAGCTTGAAGATATAATGCAGAATTTTGCAGGAGCGCTTCTCGCATTATGAGATGTGCAGTATCAAGGAACCGGCCCTCAAGAAAAACCTCTGAATCCACTACAAGAAGTTTTATCCCTGCCTCCCTGCAGATAGCTTCTGCGGCGATTTTCTTCCCGGTCCCTGGAGGGCCGCTGAATAAAAATTTTAGTGGGAACTTATTTTCTCTGTAACAGCTTGCGATAGTCATTAACCTGCTTTTGAAATCTGCAGGCAGAGTAAGGTCTTCAAAAGACCTTTTGGGTTTTAGTACATAAGAAAAATTCCGAATTTTCAGGTCAATCTCGTCAAACCCAAGCAAAAAATCGATTATTCTGTCATCGATTTTGATGAAACTGGATATGATAGACAAACCCGATTCTACTTGCCCTTCCACTAAATGAACCAGCTGGTTATTTAATAGAGTAGCAGCAGGTGAAAAATACGCTCTTGCCTTTATTTTCGCTTCAATTGTCGGGCAGAGCAGGTTGAGAACCAGATCAATTCCCGGCCGTTTTTTGGTTACATCGTTTTGAAGATAAGTATAAATTTTTTCGTATTTCAAATCGATCTCTGGAGCGAGCCCGATTAGAAGAACATCGATCTCAAATGCATCCAGACTGAAAAGTTCGGAGAGAATATGAAGTCTCAGTTCTCTGCAATTTTTTAAACTTTCAAGTTTTTTGTTATTGATTTGTCTGCGTATCACTTCAATTTCTTCCAGCCCGGTTTCCGGCTGAATTTTTGGTCCTTTCCCAAAACCGGAGGATTTTTGAAGCTTTTGTATTTCGTCTTCCGAGACATAAAGCCCCATGAATTCATCCATATATTCCGGCAAATCTGCCCGAACTCTTTCAAGGTAGCTTCGTATCAGCAAATCTATTCTGGAAAGTTCATCCAGGAGATATTCGAGGTTATCGGCGTAAGGTGTCATAGAAGTTAGGCTTTATTTTTGTCTCGCATTAAGGCCTCAGGCTTTCTTCCGGACTGGATTTTCAGAATTCTGTCCCAGAACTTCTCGGTAGGCACGAATCAGAATGTCATAATCCTGAAGTCTGCCTTTTGATTTTAATCGGTCCACTGCAAGCATAAACTGTGGGGCATATTCAGGAGACAAATTTTTTCCCGCAAATTTCCCTGCCAAAATTTTCAGTTCTTTTCTGGAAGAATACTTCTTCGAATTCATTTCGTCTATGAAATTGAAGATAAATCCACAACTTTTGTGACCAATTGTCCTGGTTGAAGGATTTGCAGTCGTTTTAATATAGTCCTTGAATATATCTTCACTAACAAGCTCACCACATTCGCATAATAGCATTATATCACCTCCAAGTTAATAACATTAGAAAAATAACTTTATAGAAAACCTATTTAACTAGCTTTGATAGATTCAATAAACGATACCGCAAAAAGTCGCAAAAAACGCCTTCCTTAGACACAATACAATATAATCATAAAAAAGTGAAGTCATAATTGATTGTTTTATCCCGAAATTATTTCGCGCCAACTATGTTGTCTGTAATTTATAGGAAGGATTCTTTGATCGAAAACAATAGCCTCACGAGGATTCATTATGCAAGTCTTATCTACCTTGTAACTTTGGGTTACCTTTCAAATAGCTCTAACCATCATTTGAGCTGATAAACCATATCTTCCCCTAATTTTATAATATATTTGTTTTTGAATTCCGACCTTACCGAAATTCTTTATCTGACCATAGCCATGGCTAAAACTGCTCAGTTCCAATGCTTATCACATCCTAGCCACAGGTGGCTGCCACCGCCTGTGGCTATGGTGTCAAAAAACCTCATATTAGAAAGAAGAAATGGTTCGACAAATAAGATAATGAGAGGCCTCATGGGGCTTTGAGACTTGAACAATTAGGATCACCACAAGATGCATTTTGGTATAAACTACCAATTGAAGTAAAATTCGAAATCGAAATTAGATTATTAGGGTAGTGAAAAAAATGGACAAATAGAAGAAAGTTTCAAAGCGAAATAATTTCAGGATAAAATAAAAGATTAAACTGTCAAGGAAGTTTTCATCGCCCCATTGCTCGCTTCCTAATATTCTTAGATAACAAAGTATCTTACTCGTGGCTAGAGATATGTATTGAAATTATATATTTATTAAAGAATAAACATTAAGTAACATAATTTAGAACATTTAACACCATCCATGAGAGAAACATTAACTGTTTGTCGCAATTCTACAATTTCCAATGAACAGTACTATTCGGGTTCCAGGAGAAGAAGAAAAAGCCCTCTTTTATTGTAGCTTAGACTCGGAAGGTTAACGTAATTAGAGATATATTTTTACATTTCTCCCCATGAGGATTAAAATCTTCCAGTAAACGTCCCACATGTTACATTATGATTTTATCGTTCCTTTATTCAAAGTATTAAGCTCTGTAAATCCTCGAAACAAGAAAAAATCCATCTAGTCGTGGGAGTTTTTGTAGGCTTTCTTTTCGGGTCTGGAGCCTTTTCATAATTGTCAAAGCAGGATCCCCATGATTCTAATCATTGGAGGAATATGTAAATTCAAAGTAAGATTTCTGAATAATGTATTATATCTGGTTTAATGAATTTTTGATACTGGTGATTTTTAGAACTCTCAATATACTACCAATGAACTCCTATCATATTATAATATTGAATGTTTGAGGCACTCAATTTTAGAATCTTATGAGTACTGAGGCATCTATAAAAATTTTTTAAATTATATATAATCAACATCCGCCTTATTTTTTAAAGGGTTGGAACACTTTAGCTTAGATTAGAAAGGTAAGAATAAATATATTTATAACAAAATTCCAGGTCTTCAAATATCCTAACTCATTTAAAGTTGTGTATTATATTCTATAATCCATTTGTCGGAAGAGTCACAACGGAAAAGTGCTCAATATACTGTTGTATCTTTCAAAAGTAGATATTTTTGCTTTTGATTGAGTCTAAATTCTGGAATAAACTCTGCATATGCCCTCCAGTGATCAGTCATCATTTCTTTAATCTATTTCATCTCTGATTTTTCCCATAATTATCGTTCAGTTTCCGTTCCTTTACTGCCAAAAGATCAGTCGATGAACTTTTCCCAACTCTATCAACGACAATTCAGATCCAGCAATATTTTTTTGTTACCGATGTAAGTGTGCATCTCATCCATTTCAACAATAGAGATCTCATTTTCGCGTTTCAGGTCCTCCAAGTCCTGAC
>JAUPKV010000522.1 GCA_030837265.1 Methanobacteriota archaeon | reverse complement strand
AAAAAAGAGATACGGTGTAAAAGCATTATGACACTTACAATAGTATATTGGATTACAATAGTATGGATTACAATAGTATATTGGAAGCAGTAAGCTTTATTTACAGGATAACGAATTGCTTTTCGGTCATATTTTCATCTTATTCCTATCTCTTTATGGTTATGTAAAAATTCAAAACTGTATACGAAAGGCTGATCTAACAAGCAAATATTCTCCGAGAGACCTAATTGAGGAGTTGAGCTTATAACCGAGGTAAACAAGCAAAAAATTAGTGTTCGATTAATTGAGAAAAACGAAAAAAACATAGATGAAATGCTTAAAATTGATGATGAAGTCTTCGAAGAGAATATACTCTGCAAATGGTCTTTAGTGCCTTATTTAAGATATGGACGTGTTTTTGGTCTCTATGATTCTAATTCCTTAGAAGGCTTTTCTATATTTATGAAGATGTGGGATAATCCGGAATTTGTTTATTTAACAGAGATAGCAGTAGCAGGAGAAAGCCAGGGAAAGGGATATGGATGTTATCTTTTATTAAAATCCTTGCTTCATCTAAAAAAGGAAGGCCTATCGATTGTTGGTTTAACTGTTAACCCAAATAATTCACGAGCTCGCCATATCTATTGTAAAAAATTTGGATTTGAACTAGCAGAATTTAGAAAGAATGAGTATGGACAGGGGCAAGACAGGTTGTTCCTGACATTAAACTTAAAGAATTGGACTCCGCGCCCGTGTTAAAATTAAAAACCCACCCGAAAGTCAAAGTTAATATGTAACAAAAATCACATTTGGCCTGTAATTTCCAATTTGCAGATTTCATCCGCAATCTCATAGATGCCATAATTAAGTTTTAATTTAATGCAGTCGTTTTATTCTTTGAAAATAAACAGAGGGAGATTATGAAAATAGTCGGGATACAATCTAGCCCCAGAGGCAAGAATAGCAATACTCTAAAACTGCTGGATGCAGCTTTGAAAGGAGCCGAAGAAGACGGAGCCGAAGTCGAGCTCATCGATGTGGCAAAATTAAAGATTCAATATTGTAATGCCTGCAATTCCTGCCATGAGACAGGAGTATGCACAATCCAGAAAGATGACTTCAATGCCGTGCTGCAAAAACTGCTGGCTGCAGACGGTATAATCTGGAGCAGCCCAAACTACATAAATAATATAACAGCTCAGCTCAAGACATTGTTCGACAGGTGTCCTCTTGTTATTCATGAACAGCTTTTCGATGGTAAATACAGCCTTTCCTTAACAACTGCAGGTAGCGGTAAAATCGACTTTGTCCTTGGCATTATGGATGAATTTATGGTACACTGCGGAGGTAATTCTATAGGAGGGGTGGGCTGTGCAATGTCAGAAGGCCCCTCTGCGCTGGAAGCAGCCATTGAAAAATCGCATGAAATGGGAAAAGATCTTGTAAGAGCGATAAAAGAGAAAAGAACATATCCGGATCAGCAAGCTGCGCATGAAGCCTTTAGAGCTGATTTCAAAAACGTTATCCAGAGAAATAAGGATCAATGGACGCATAACTGCGCATACTGGACGGAACAGGGCTGGATTTAAAGGTCCGGTTTTAAGAATATTTGGAAAAGTGATTCCATGTCCAAAACCTATGTGTCAGCTACCCTGAATGTTAAAGAGCTAGGAGAGAAGCTTTTGGTAGCCGGCAGATTAAAGCTGCGCCCGCTTTGTGTCTATGGCACGGATGAAATCCCGGAAGGAGCTGTGCCATCATACCAAATAGACCGCTGTATAGCAAAAGCAGTCTACTCTTCCGCTCTTTCCGAAGACACACCTCCACTTTACATTGAAGCCGCTCACGAACAATGCTGCATCGGTGGAATGGTTTGGACCGGACTGGCCGAACCTAACCCCATGATAAAGTATTTCGTAACCGTTGGGACGCCGGAGTTCCGCGGTGGGGCTGCCGAACATTTAAAGGCGTCGCCGGAGATATTCGAAGCAGGAATGAAACGCGCAGGAAAGCTTACACCCCCGGGAAAATATATTGTCATCGGGCCATGTACTGATGATATTTCCCCGGAAATTGTAAGATCGATAATCCTCTTTGCCGGATGCGAGCAAACAAGGAACCTGTGCGGTTTGTCCCAGTTCAGCAGTTCTGATATTTTCTTTAAGACACTGGTGCCGGGAGGGCCGACCTGCGCGACAATGATCACTTTTCCGGCAGGAATGGCTGAGAATGCGCCAAAGGACTCGGCATATATCGGACCCACCGACCCGACCGGAAATATCTGGCTGCCTCCGGACCTGATGATCATGGGCATCCCTGCAGGACTGGCACAGCAGATGGCTGCCGACCTGGAAGAATCATTTATTTGCAAGCGGAGCAAGATAGCCTATCCTGAGAAGCATAAATTATAATGTCGGAAGGCTAGCTGAAGCACGAGTCTGTTTCTGAGTCAGTTTCTTATCCTTATGCTGCATTGAATCCATAGGGTGTTCGATGGAGCAGAAACTGACTGGGAGTAACAATAAAATTTGCTCTCCTCAGGGGGATGAGCATACAATTTCTCTTTCTGAGTTTCTTAAAAGGTATAGGGCTGACATTAATGGGCTTAGCGAGCAAGAAGCTGCAAAAAGACTTCAAGAATGCGGGTCCAACGTGCTCGAGGAAACGGGAAAAGAAAGTTTATTAAAAGCCTATCTAAGGCAGTTTTGGAATTTTTTCTCTATTTTGCTCATTATCGGAGCTCTGCTGTCTTTCCTTGCAGAATATCTTGATCCCGGTAAAGGGAATCTGTATATTGGGATTGCTATTGTTCTGGTTGTAATCCTCAACTCTACCTTTGCGTTCATTCAGGAATACCAGGCTGCAAAAACAATGGAAAGCTTTCGGCAGCTTCTTCCACCCCATGCTAAGGTATTAAGGGACGGGAAAATCCGGGACGTCCTGGCTTCGGAAATTGTTGCAGGAGATGTCATCCTTGTAGAAGAAGGAGACAAAATCCCGGCTGACGGGCGCTTAATTGAAACAAACGTCCTGAAAGTTGATAATTCGACCATAACAGGAGAATCGGAACCTCAGCTGCGTGCTCTTGAATGTACTCATCCCAATATATTAGAGTGCAGGAATATGGTATTTTCAGGAACGCTGGTACAGAGTGGGAACGGAAAAGCTATAGTATTCGGAACAGGACCGAATACCCAGATTGGAAAGCTTGCTATACTCACAGAGCAGATATCAAACGTAGAAACCCCTATTCGGAGAGAACTCAACCACTTCATAAAAATTATCTCGGCAATTGCGATTACCCTTGGAGTTGTCTTCTTCATTCTTGCTGTTTTTCTTCATGATCCTCTTCTTGCGAGTCTCGTTTTTGCTATCGGAATTATAGTTGCAAACGTGCCCGAAGGGCTTTTGCCTACGGTTACTCTTGCCCTGAGTCTGGCTTCCAGGCGAATGGCTTCGCGAAATGCCCTTATTAAGCAGCTTGAGTCAGTAGAAACCCTGGGCTCAACTACCGTTATCTGTACTGACAAAACCGGGACTCTTACCCAGAATAAAATGACAGTTAATTCTCTAATGATTGGTTTTGATTGTCTGGTTCTCGAAAACCCTCTCAGCTCTAAAATGAGAGCTTCGACGCAGGAGGTAGAACTTAGTACAAACAAAAATATTGCAGAAAAAATTGCAGATATAGGAAAAGAGGGAGTTTGTTTTATAGAAAAGCCTATCTGGGCTCCTGAAAGATTACCATCTGTTTTCATAAAAGTCTCAGGGCTTTGCAATAATGCAAAACTTCGCGAGGATCCTCCAGGGTACTCGGGAGATCCGACAGAAGGAGCACTTCTTGTTTTTGCAAATAGCCTGGTAGATATAAAACAGCTCCGGAATGATTATCCAAGGCTGGAAGAGTTTCCTTTTGATTCACTTACTAAAAGGATGGAAGTCGTCTGCAGCACACCTGAAGGAAAGCTTGAAGCTTATCTCAAGGGCGCCCCTGAAATAGTTGTGAAAATGTGTAGTTCAGCCATATATTCAGAGGGAATTACGAAACTTGATGAAACTAAGCAAAAAGAGCTTCTTGAAAGGCATCTAAGACTTGCAAAAAAAGGAGAAAGGATTATTGCTCTTGCATACCGGCAGGCAGAAGAGCAGAAGGAGTATACCGAAGATTTCATTTTTCTCGGGTTTGTAGGAATCATAGACCCTCTTCGCCCCGAAGCCAGAGAAGCCATTGCCAAATGCCATGCAGCCGGGATCAAGGTTGTCATGATCACAGGTGATCATCCGGTAACCGCAGAATCAATTGCAACGGAAGTTGGACTTGCGGAATCCGGAAATCTGGAGATTATCACCGGGGATGAGCTTAATTCACTCTCAAGCGAAGATCTGTCTTCAAGATTGAAAAGCCCGAGCATTGTGTTTGCCCGCACTTCTCCCGTGCAAAAACTGAAGATAGTACAGCTTTTCCAGGCCCAAAAGGATATCGTAACCATGACCGGAGATGGAGTCAATGACGCTCCTGCAATTAAAAACGCAGATATGGGAGTTGCAATGGGCAGCGGCACGGATGTGGCCCGAGAAGCTGCGGACATGGTGCTCCTGGACGACAATTTTGCTACGATCGTGAATGCTGTAGAAGAAGGTAGAACTGTTTTTGACAACATAAAAAAGTTCATTGTATACATCCTTGCCAGTAATATTCCCGAGATCCTGCCTTTTATTGCCTATGTTCTCTTTGCCCTGCCCCTCCCAATGCCCATACAGCTGATCCTTGCAATCGACCTGGGTACTGACATGCTGCCTGCCATCGCTCTGGGACAGGAAAAACCGGAAGGAGATATTATGAAGAGGCCTCCCAGGTCCAGAGAAGAAAAGCTGTTAACATCGCCATTGCTCCTAACTGCTTATGGAATAAAAGGACCCATCGAAGCCGTTGCAGGCTTTGTCTGTTATTTCGCCGTGCTTTTTGCAGGTGGCTGGAAATTCGGCGAGCAGCTTGCAAACAATAATCCACTTTATATGCAGTCGGTTACCGCTTTTTTTGCAGCGGTCATAATCTGCCAGATAGCAAATGTTTTTGCTTCCAGAACCCGCATGCAGTCGGTTTTCACTATGGGACTATTCAGTAACCGCATGGTACTTGTAGGGATTGCAGTCGAGCTTATTATCCTCGCTCTGATAATATGGAACCCGTTTGCTAACCTTATTTTCAACACTTCTCCCCTCGACCTGAAGTACGTGTTGCTTTCCATTCCTTTTGCAGTCCTTTTGCTTGGAATTGACGAGCTAAGAAAATATTTATTGAGAAGAAAAGTTAAGTGGGCGGTCAGATATCTGAAGTGGTAAATTGAAAGACGGTCAGACTGCTTACATTTATTGCTTCTGATTTGGTTTGGAGAAATCTAAAAGTTTGTGAACATCTTCATTATTGTTTAAATCATTTTCAGTTAAATTTAAAAGTATGAGAATTGACTTTGTAACATTATAATTTACATATGTTAGTGGAATCATTAAAATAAGTATTATCGGCAATTGAAATGTAATATCAATTTTAAGTAAGTTCAGAATTACAATTAATGAGACAATTAGAACACACCATACAGTGTTGGTTATAAACCAGATTTTGTCCATTCTTTGTTATTTAGTATTTAAGTATTTAAATTTTGACAGCATATACAATAATCCATCAGTACTATTCACAGGAGCCGATAAGTATATTATTCATACCTCTCAAAAAGCAGATCCCACTTTTTTTCGCAGCAGAATATGTATTCAGCCTAATTCTAGTTGTAGCTGTAGTAGGTGTCAATTTCCTGCTTAAAGAGTACATCGGACTTACAAACCTGCTGATTTTTCAATTGGTTCCTGTCCTGGTATCTGCATTCTTTTTCAGGCGCAGTGTATCATTTTTTACGGCAGTTATGAGCGTTTTGATTTTCGATTTTCTTTTTGTTAAGCCTTACTATACTTTTACTGTCACTGATTGGGAATACTTCATCGCCTTTATCGGATACGTTATTATTGCTCTTATAGTCAGCAGTCTTACTACACGACTACGCTATCTGGTACCTCAGATAAGTCATAGCGAAGCTGAAGTAGGAGCAACGTCAGGTCTCTCCCGCGAACTTGTTAAAGCAAAAACGCGTAAAGATGCATTTAGGACTCTAGCAAATCAGATGCATAATTTTGGGTCAGGTACCTTTGCAATACTTAGTTATGACCATATGGGAGTTCATATAGAAGCTGGAGATTCTGACTTTCCGCTCGATGAAAATGAGAGGATTATTGTCATATGGGTTTATAACAACAGCCAGATAGCTGGCTATGGAACAAGTAATTTACCCGAAGGAAGAGGATATTATATCCCAATTAAAATTCACAAGAAGATCTTTGGACTCATGGCATTTGTCTTTGAAAAACCTGAAGAAGTTCTAACTCCAGAAAACAGAAAATTGTTTGAAACAATGGCATTTCTCGGAGCTCTGACCCTTGAACGCTTGTGATACAAGGTTTTTTGTGGTTAGGAAAAGGGGGTCGTGTCCCTGAATTATAGATCCGTTCCGAAAAAACGAGTACATTCCACATATATGATGAATATGTCGAGAAATTCTTCAGCTTTCGGTTTTCAATGACTCAAACCCACGATCCGATTTTTCTCAAAAATAAATGTTTGATAAATATGATTTTACAAAGTTTTTGCACACTGCAACTGTTAGAGACATTGGACACAAAAATTATATTTAATCGCAACGTAGAGAGTTATAGAATTTAAATGGATGAAAAAAACGATTGAACTCAAATTTCTAAGCGAGGTTCAACCCCTAAAAGAGGTAAATCTGCATTCTAAATCAAGTTTTTGTATCCGTATCTTCACTTTATTCAGCTTGAAATGTATGTTAATCTGCATAAGCTTTCGTTTATTTTGCCTGTTATTCGAAGAATTCCATGTTCGTTTTGAAGCATAGTTTAAATATGCTGTATTAGTACCAGGCTTCATATAGATAACACCAGAAACAGAACTTAAGGAGACCCTCCATGAAAGTACTGCTTGTAGATGACGATCCCTTGTTTTTAGAACTATCTAAAATATTCTTAGAAGTTTTCCATGACATAACTTCCGATACTGTGGAGTCTGCAAGGGAAGCGCTCAAGAAATTGGAGACAGACTCCTATGATGTGGTAGTTTCGGACTACAATATGCCTTTTATGGATGGCATCATGTTCCTGAGAGCTATTCGTGAGCAGAGAATTAACATTCCCTTTATTTTGTTTACGGGAGTCGGAAAAGAAGAAATTATGCAACAGGCAATAGAAAATGGTGCGACTTCTTTTATCCAGAAAACGGGCGACCCAAAAACCCAGTGTTCAGAGTTGTCAAAACGAATCTGGCAAATAGTAAGGAGCAATATCGAGCCTCAATCCAAGACTACAGCACCCTTTTCTTAACTCCTTCCATGCATAGATTTTAATGTAAAACCTTTGTATTTTTCTGGATTGTTACAGCTCTAGGACTTTTAAGGCCATCTAAGACTAACAATAATGAAATATAGCTACTTTTTATCCATAAAACGTAGCCATTCTTCGGATTTTGACAGTATGTTGAATTTCTACACAATGATTCTTTTGAAGCTGGTGTTACATAACTTTCGCGACACTGCCTCCTAATAAGACTTTAAAAGGAATCGAAATCATGCATATGATAAAAAAGGACAGGTTAATACTCTGAATCAATATGTTCGTGCTAAAGTTAATTTCATAAGCTATTTATTCAGAACAATTGCCCAAATTTGGATATTATCTGAAAAATATTCTCTTATTACGTTCTTTGTTGTGAAACTATTTTTTTTTCAATATTAAGATTTTTTGCAACAGAACTACATATAGAAAATTTTAATGCTTTCTTAAATTGTTTATATCTAACTAAAAATAAAGATATTTAAATATATATAGTCAAACATCTTAAATATGAGAAGAACGTAAAGACAAAAGATGATTAAGAGTTA
>JAUPKV010000521.1 GCA_030837265.1 Methanobacteriota archaeon | reverse complement strand
CGGTCATAAGGTCCGGCTGCCGATGTCTGTTCTGCAGGTGTCAGGTGCCATTTGCCGATTGCATATGTGCTGTAACCATGCTGCAGAAGTATCTCTGACAGAAAGCCGTTCTCAAAAGGTATATCGCCGCTATAGCCCGGATAGCCGGTTGAGCCCTCAGTAATGCAGGCCATATTGTTAGAATGGTGGTTTCGTCCGGTAATTATGCACGAACGGCTGGGAGAGCACAGAGCAGTCGTATGCATATTGTTGTAAACAAGGCCTCCCGCAGCCAGACTATCCAGGTTAGGCGTCTGTATAGGGCTACCGTAGCACCCAAGTTGTCCAAATCCTGTGTCGTCCAGCACAATGAACAGCACATTGGGAGCACCCTCTTTGGCGCGTATTGGTTCCGGCCAGGCTGGTTCAGACTGGTCAAACGTGCGCCCGATTACGCCTGGAAAAGTGGTTCCCGGTTTGTATTCTTTTAATGGCATATCTGTTTCCTCCGATTGTTAGTTGATACTGTTTAAAAGTTCAGGAAGACAAAGGAAAATAAAAAAACGAACTTTGTTCCTTCCAGCTATTCGTTTTATTTAGTATTCGTAATTCTCTTGCCTGATTATCAATTCCGAAAAACTGAAGGGTCTCCAGAAAGTCCCCCTCTCTCTGGTGAAACCTGATTTGTCTACTGAGTTTATTCTTCAACAAAGGCTGCCCGAAGCTTATCTTCCTCTTCCTCGGACAGATTGGAAGCAATTATCTCAAACTTGAACTGTTTCATGGCTTCGAAGACCTTATCCTGCACCGCTGGTCATCAAATAAGCTTTATTGTTTACCGTTTTGCAATTTTTTACCAGAAAGTTGAGACAATTGCTGAAAGAGCCAAAATTGCCGGAAAATGAAATTTCAGCTTTTATCAGACTAATTTTGATACTATTGACTCTCTATCCGTTGCTGAACTATGATATCTACCCCCCAGAGTTCACAGTCTGATAATCGCAGTTATATTATCTGATTTTTATCTATATTATATTATACATATATCGTAACTTTATTGTGTATGCTTTTTATAATTAGGATGTCATTGAAATGCAATCCTCAGTGCCTGAGATCATTATCCTGTCTGGAAATCGTCGATCTATTTTTCTGATCCGAAGAATGAATCATGACATCATAACGAGGCATTCCGATATTTGCATTTTTCAGGGCTTTGTAAATTATCGTATTGAGCTGGTTCTCTGAAACCTCCTTTTCCACAAAACTTTCTATCCAGCATCTGACCAAGAACTCCACTCCGAATTCCGTATACTTGTATATGTATGCCTCTGTCGGTTTATTGTGCATGATCCTGGCTTCGTGTTCCAGAGCCTCAAGAATCAGACTTTGCACATACTCGATATCCGGACCATAGGATACGATGACAAAAGTTTCGATACGAAGCATCCTGTCGGGCATGGAATAATTAGTAGTAAGCTCCTTGCTGATAACAGAGTTGGGAATTGCTACCTCGCGGTTGTCAGTGGTAAGAATGCGAGTTGACCGCCAGCTCATTTCTATCACATCCCCCCAGGTAGCGAGTTTTTCTATAAATATGCGGTCTCCGATTCTGAAGGGGCGATCAATTGAAATTGCAATCCCGGAAATCATGTCAGCAAGCGTATTCTGGGCTGCAAGGCCAATTATAATGCCTCCGACGCCGAGAGCAGTAAGTGATTCAAGAAATGAAACCTGTGTGACCCTGAAATGTTCAAGAACTATAGTAATGGCAAGAAAACCAAAAACCAGCTGGGATATATACTGTATTAAGCGAATCGCTCGGTGGTCAGCTTCTTCCAGGTCCGTCAAGGGCACCCTGGATAGGTACCAGTCTGAAGCAATGGATATCAAGCTAAGAATGATATATGTCACTATACTTACGTAGAGAACGAAAAAGAAATTATTAATGATCCATGCATAGTTAGTGAAATACCTGCTGAAAATTCCTATTGCTGCTTGCGTACCCTGCAAAACGATGAAATTCAACAGTGAATTCTGTACAAGGCGGAAAATTTTATCGGAATATTTTGTTTTTTTGATTGCCGGCCAGAGCCAGTGCTTCAAAATCAATCGGCTAATCATTAAGGCACCGATAGTAACTAGTAGAATAAGGGCCAGGTTTAAGAAAATTGCGATGAGTAACTGTATCTGTTCGATACTGACCATTTATACCCTCCGGGCTTTAGATCTGTTGACTTCACAAAATCGTCAGTTGTGCCCTCTTTACATTCATTTTAGACAAAACTCCGGCCCATTCTCGTTAATAATGAATGACTGAATCAAGAAAGTTGGAAGACCTGAATAGATAATAGGAAAATGATGAGTGGTATTTTTTAGGTTCTTCTTACTGGCTTGGTTCATAGGCATATTATTGAGGTCTGTGTTAGAAAGGAGCTGTCCAAACTTTTTTCATTTTCCTTTCCGGGATATATTGGGAATCTCTCCGGTAGCTAGATAAATTACATGAAGTGCTGCAAGCCCCACGATTGAATATACGGTTCTGGAAAGAGAACTTTTTTTCCCGAAAATCGAAGCCACGAGATCGAAATCTAAGAGCCCAACAAGCCCCCAATTTAATCCACCCATTAAAACAAGGATACATGCAATCAAGTCAATCAAGCTTTGTAATTTCATAGCTATTAACCCCCTTATATTTAATGCGAATTTTATATAAAAGATTATATGAAAGTTAATTCTTAAGTTAAGTTTTCTCTGAATTAATAGATAACTAAAGGAGATTCAAAAATTCCGGGTAATGTAACCAAAACAAAGAGTAATTGATTTAGAGAAGGAGCTTAGAGCCTATCCGTAAAGTCAATAATGGCATGTTGTAGAAGTTACAACATGTCTAAATATCCGTGCACTCATTTTGGTTTTGCATATTGCATATTGTAAAAGTTACAGCAGGTAACAACACTTTTCGGATGATTCTTTATGGAAAAAAGAGGGACAAAACCAGAGTTCACTAATGTCTTCTGTCCTGATCAGGATTGTAAATTTTATGGCGTTTCTGGAAAAGGGAATAACGCAGGCAACGGCACATATGAGATCAAAAAAACTGAAGATAATGGAGCTTGGATGTGGGTGAACTTTGCACCGCAATCCGGCTAATAATTGATTTTGTACTGGGACCGAGGAAATAGTACTTAAAGACATGACTAAAACAAAGAAAGAACTTACACAGTTGAGCTGAGATATAAAATTGAGCATCGAACCTTTAAGAACAGGTATAAAAATAAGAATGGATGGAGATGCTGACTTTTCGCTCCCATTCCTCATCTTATTTATTCAAGAATCGTCTCTCTTGCCTTACAACCAATTTCCGGGTAGATCTGCATTCCCGGGGATATTTTTCCGGTCAAATTTTATTATGCTGGAGCCGTTTCTTCTTCGACAAACGCTTCACGCAGCTTTTGTTCCTGTTCATCAGAAAGGTTGGAAGCAATAATTTCAAAATCCATTCCCTTCATAGCTCCAGCAACTAAATGACATTCAAGCTTATACCAGACTAATTTTGATATTACTGACTCTCTCCATCCATTACTGAACTGCGATATCCACCCCCAGAGTTCGCAGTTTAATAGTTACAGATATATAATTAAATTTT
>JAUPKV010000520.1 GCA_030837265.1 Methanobacteriota archaeon | reverse complement strand
CCTTTTGACCCCAGGCGGCCAAAGAAATTCTCAATGATCTTCGAAGCCACTCCATTTGCTGATACTATCCCGGAAGCTGTGCTTTCGGAGAATTGTGTGGTTTCCACCCCGGGAATTCCCTGTGCGATTTCAAATGAGCTTCAGGAAAAATACAAGGTGGAGCTTGTAATGGAACCTCTGGGAATAGGAACGGTATCTATGCTTTATAGCGTGCTATAAATCAGGTTTTGTTCACGAATTCGTCATCGGATTTACGTTAGCCGAAAACAGAAATGAATAAGCTGTAATTCCCAAAGTGACAGTAGCCCTAAAAAAATGAACTATCCGAATATACCTGAATGGCGGTATATGCAAAATTACCCTGATTGGAAGAGGAATTAAAAAGGAGCTGGAAGAGGTTTTCATATGCCCATACTGAGTATCGTCGCCTGCAGGATGTTTGAGGATGAAATTGCTCATTTAATTTCGAGTGATAGGGAATTGGAGCAGTTGATTGTAGTTGAAAGCAAGGATTGTTTCGGCCTGCTCCGCAAACTCAAGGCAGATAACTGCATACCTGTAACAGCGCCCCTGGACAGGGTCCCCTTTCTTCTGGAAAACAAGCACGGCTCCGGCTTCATGACGATTGCAAAACCCCTGCTTATGCTTCCTTTTTTCAGAAAAATTCACGATAAGATGAAGCTCAAAGCGGCTCACAGGGTAACATTGGTTGTAAACCTCCTCAGGCTTGGGCTTCATGACGATGTTGAAACCCTTAAGTCTGAAGTCTACGAGAATCTCAGGGAGATGGCCACTTTTTCAGATGGAATCCTTCTCTTTTACTGCAGCTGCGGAGAAGCTTTTAAGGGTCTGGAAGATGACTTTTCGAAATTTGACTGCCCCCTTTTCTTGCTGAAAGATGGAAACGGAGAAGTTGTGGCAGATTGCATAAGCGCAGCTCTCGGCGGAAACGCTGCCTACGATGAACTCATGTACGCCTGCAGGGGGACCGGCGCCCTTTACTTCACATCCATGTGGGCTTCGAACTGGAAACAGACGAGAGAAGAAAGGAAGGAATCCAAAAACTTCAAAGAAGATTTCCTGAAGGATCCGAGATACTCACGAGTTGTAAAACTCGATACCGGCCTTTCATACGACCCTGATTTTCATAAAAATGTCCAGGATTTTGCCCGCACTTTCGATATGGAAATTATGGAAGTAAAAGGAAGTATGGAACTTGCAGAGAAGTCATACAGGGCCGCTAAAAAAGGCGTCATCCAACATACACTGGAATGATTTTTTCCATATCTTAAAGCTAGAATACGCACATTCCAATTTCCATTTAGTTGGTTGCGGACAAAAATAGGCCAATTTCGGAGAATTGTGTGTTTTCCACCCCGGAAATTCCCTGTGCGAGTTCAAATGAGCTCCAAAAAATACAAGGTGGAGCTTGTAATGGAACCTCTGGGAATAGGAACCGTATCTATGCTTTATAACGTTCTTCAGAGAATACAAGTTTTTCTTCTACTTTTTCGTTCAATATTTACTTTTTTCTTTCAAAACCACTTTTTTCTTTCAAGACCACTTTTTTCTTTCGCTAATATCTCTGGAAATGAAAGAGACAGCAGTCAGCTTTTTATCTATATCAAAAACTGGAGAAAGACTACATGAAACATGTATTCGTTTCCCATCCTTTCTTTGCCGTATTGTCTCATAATTGGTAATTTTCTCTCCTTTTTTAACCCTTTCACTCAATCGAATTGTTTCTTCCCTTAAATCTGACGGAGCCAGTATTGATACCGGTTTTCCGATAGCGTCTTCGGTCGAATAACCATAAACATGCTCGGCGCCCTCATTCCAACTAGTAATAATGCCATCAAGTGACATAGTTCCAATAGCATCGCTAGAAGATTCCACTATACTTGCTAAGTTTCTTATTCTTTCTTCAGCCTTGATACGTTCGCTTATATCTCTGGAAATGAAAGAGACAGCAGTCAGCTTTCCATTTCTATTTAAAATTGGAGAAAGAGTAAATGAAACATGTATTATCTTCCCATCCTTTCTTTGCCGAATTGTCTCAAAATTAGTAATTTTCTCTCCTTTTTTAACCCTTTCACTCAATCGAATTGTTTCTTCCCTTAAATCCGACGGAGCCAGAATTGATACCGGTTTTCCAATAGCTTCTTCGGCCGTATAACCATAAACGTGTTCAGCGCCTTTGTTCCAACCATTAATGATGCCATCAAGTGATATAATTCCAATACCGTCGTTTGATGATTCCACTATATTTGCAAACTTTCTTATTTTTTCTTCAGCCCTGATACGTTCGCTAATATCTCTGGAAATGAACGAGATACCAGTTAGCTTTCTATATCTATCAAAAACTGGAGAAAGAGTGCATGAAACATATATTAGCTTCTTATCCTTTCTTATCCGTATTGTCTCATGATTACTAATTTTCTCTCCTTTCTGAACCCTATTACTCAATTCATATGTTTCATTCCTTAAATCCAAAGGAGCCAGTATTGAAACAGGTTTTCCAACTACTTCTTTGGCCGAATAACCATAAACGTGCTCAGCACCCTTGTTCCAACTGGTAATGATGCCAGTAAGAGATATAGTTCCAATAGCGTCGTTTGATGATTCCACTACATCAGTATAGATTTTTATTTTTTCTTCAGCCAGTTCGCGTTTGGAACTTTCGAAGTACTTCCATTTTCCTTCACTTTTGACCAATGTGATTTGGTGGTTTAAACTCAGCTGAATAATCTCTTCAACACTGTAACTAACCAACGAATGTGTACTTAGAGATATCATCTGGTAGTTGCCGATGATATTGTCTGATAGTTCCATATATTGCAGGTAACTATCCCAGTCTTCTTTTCTCAACCATGAAGTGCTGGTGCAAAGCCTGAAACCATCATAATTATTAAGTAAAGCATATTTTATATTTTCAACCTTACTGTTTAAAACCCTTTTAATGTTTATAACGCCTTCATCAAGAAAACAGTCTTTGTAAGAGATAATTTCGATTTGCCCTTTCTCCAGATAAATCCTAAAATCGCGCACAACTCTACTCAAAATTTCTATCGCATCTTCAAATTTTAAGGGTTGTGATAGAACTAAGACACAATACTCGTTGTTTTCCAATCCTGCTTTTAAGTATGGCGCAATAATGTCCGTCAATTCTTCTTTGGTGAAATAAAATTGGCATATGTGCATCCCCCATGGAACATCCCCAAGGACATCGATACCTGATTTTCTTAAACTGGTTTTCATTCAAGATCCTACCATAGATGAGAAATTTGATTATGTGGGCTAATCCATAAGACTTTCAGTAAATCTCAGATAAGTTTGTATGATTTATATAAAATGGGGGTGTAAAAATATAAAAGACTTTCGTATATAATTGCAAATGTAGAATTCTCAAAAAAGAAACATCAAAAACAGGAAGGGAAGAAAAAAATGACAGTTTTGACCCCAGCAGATGCCTTCTTAAAAAAAAACTTTATC
>JAUPKV010000519.1 GCA_030837265.1 Methanobacteriota archaeon | reverse complement strand
TCTTTCCCTATTTCTACAAAAATATTTATGCTTTCAGAGTCTCCGACAATCTTTTCCACTGATCCAATTTTCGAATGAACATAGTCTCTTAGTGTGTCAGTTAGGTCGATGTTTGTTGCTTTGATATTCATATTCATACTTTTTTAGATGGCGGATTTTTAGGCCACGCATCAAACTAAAAATAATATACTTCTATGTATATTTTACCATACCCAAAAAACTAGATTTCAACAGCTAAAAGCTTAATCGGATGATGATGGCCGTTTATTATTTTTACTTTTTTGACTGGGACGCCGAGTCTTTCCGCAACAATCTCCATCACCCTTTTATTGGCCATATTAGCCTCTGCAGGCTCTTTAACGTGTATTTCAAGCCTATTTTCTCCCAAGCTTTTTACAAGCTCTTTTTTGACCCCAGCTAGAACTTTGACTCTTATATACATGGTATTGGCATTTTACCATTTTTTTGCTACTATTCTGTTTGTATTCCCCGATAGCTCAGCGGTAGAGCAATCGACTGTTAATCGATTGGTCGTAGGTTCGATCCCTACTCGGGGAGCCATGAAAAAACACCTTGTTAGTCAGGGTGTTTTTTCTATACCTTTCTAGGAGTTCGAACATGGTATACTGAAATAATGAAAGACATTAAACGAAGCTTTGATATACTCACCAAAGAGCAAAAAGAGAAAAGTATTAACGATATTATTGCATTCTATCTTGATGAACGAGATGAACACGTCGGTATTATTGGTGCAAACAACCTTCTAGATATGATTCTTCAGGATATTGCGCCTCATGTATACAACAATGCAATTGAAGATACTCAGAAGTTGCTTACAAAACAAACTGAGGAATTTGATTTTGAACTAAACCTATTGAAGAAATAGTATTGTTACTTTTTAGGAATCGTCCTATGTTCTTCTTTGACTTGGTATAGCCCTACGCGGTTCCCTTCGCTGTCTTCAAAAATTGATATATGGCCGTATCCAATGTCTTTTTTAGGCACATGGATTTTTCCACCATTTGTTTCTATTTTTTCGATAATCTCATCAATAGTGGGCGTACCGAAATAAATCGTCGTACCCTCGAGACTCGGTTTATAACCGTATCCCTTCATAAGTCCTCCACTTGCACCCATGACTCCAATATTCATCGGAAATGAAAGCATCTCATACCCTGCATTTGTCTCTGGAACCATCTCAAAACCAAAGACGGCTTCATAAAAAGCTTTTGCCCGTACAAGATCAATCGCTGGAAGCTCAAACCAACTTACTGGATTATTCATAACAATTTTTAATTAATTTTAATAGATTAATTATAGCAAACTCATTCGAACATCGTCCCACGTTCGGAGCACTTTTTTGAAGCTTATATTGCAATGGTTATTTTTGAGACCCAGATAGGGTTCAGAACTTTATACTAATTTTGAAAGTCTATTTCAAATGGATACATTCCCATTCCACAAGACCCCTGTAGGACTGCAGCCTGTTGTGTTCCAATATCTATGTCAGTGCTTCCAGACTGCGGTAGTACTTGACTGATATTCATACTTGGAATACGAACAGAGGAAGAACAATCGAATGTTCCTTTAGTATTAAAACGGATAATGGTAGGAATACCTGCTTTAGCTATACTTTTGCGTGGCTGATACCCGCCCTTTGCAGTTATTTCAATAATTTGTTTCCCCTCTACTACAGTTACATTTTGTACGGGCGCACTTGGCTCTTTTGGAGAACTCGGCTTTGCAAGTAAAAATGCTCCTCCGATAATAACTACCCCTATAATGATTACAAGTGCTGTTTTGTTCATATGATGATTATACTAAAAATTAAATAATGGAGGTAAAACCCCGATAACTACTAAGCTGTTCAGAAGATTGAAGATTGCAAACAAGATAACAATTAACCCTGCTGTCTTGAAGAAAATACCTGCTTTTGAGCTTTTATGGATACTGAACGAGCTGAAACTGATAAGAGCGAGCACAGGTAACGTTCCAAGAGCAAATGCGAGCATGGTAAGCCCTCCTTTAAGAAATGACCCTGTAGAGAGCGTATAGATTTGCATAGACTGTGTGAAGCCACACGGCAAGAAGAAAGTAACTACTCCAACTATCAGAGGTGTGAGTGTATGGTTAAGCTTAGTTGCACCATGAACATGTTTTGATATGAACTTCGGCATAGAAGGTTGAAACTTTTTTGCCCATGGAAATACGTCTAATAAGTTTATTCCCAACATAAGCATTACTAACCCTATGACAAGACCTAGGATAAAAGTCGCCGAAGTATTCAATGTAAATGCTGAACCGATTGCTCCAATCACACCTCCGAGGACAAAGAATGACACAATGCGACCACCATGGAACAATAGTTGTGGTTTTATTTTATCTCCTTCCTTTGCGAATGTTGCTGACATGGAAAGTAGTAATCCTCCAACAACTGCCATACAGGTAGATAGAGAAGCAATGATGCCTATAACAAACGCTGTACCGTACGTTACCTTGCTTGCATCTACGAGGTTCACAATGCCTATCTTCTGCAAGACAACAAACAATACGATAAACGCCAGAGCTACAGGAACTGCTACTTTGAAGTCAGACCATTTTATTTTTTTAATTTTTTTTTCGGTAGAAACTGTATAGCCATGCTTTTCAAGTAAGCCTGTAAGCTGTTTAGCTATCTCTTCTTCAGTCTGACTACCGAAATTACCCGTCAGCACAACCGTATGAGTATCAAGGTTGGATTTCGCTGATGTAACATGTGGTAAGTCCATAAGTTCACTTTCAGTAAGAAAGACACATGCCTTGCAGTGCATACCGTGAATGTGAAATGTATATGTTTTTGTTTCTTGATTATTCATAATTATAATTTTTTAGTCTTAAGG
>JAUPKV010000518.1 GCA_030837265.1 Methanobacteriota archaeon | reverse complement strand
TTTCCTGTCCAACGCAACCGCTAAATACGCTGGTAATTAGTAACAGGACTAACAAAAAACATATTTTTTTCATTTAAAAACCTCTTATGCTTCAATTGAAGTGTTGAATTTCCAATTGTTGAATTTCCAATAATAGATGCACAGGGTCATCTCCTGTGTATTTGCCTCCGAACTGGGCATGAATATCTCGATGAGTTTAAGGAATTTTAGGCACAAAGGTACAAATTTTCAAATTTTATTTTGGATATTTTTCATTAATGATAGTTTGTAATCGTTCATTAAATACATTAAATCTATTGTCTTGGGCGTTTGTTGTTAATACTTCAAATTTTCAACCGTTGTTTTGAAACAAATTCAGTTAGAGTACTAATAGTCGATTTATCCGAATCTTTTGGTCCAAAAACAAGAATTTATCATTTTATTAATGTATCCAAATAAATCTAAAAATCTTTCAGTTTTTTAATTGATTATACTGATAATAAGAATAAAGTTTTCGATTGATTATACTGATAATAAGAATAAAGATCTGGATCAGCTTCTAAAACGGATAATAACTGACATTCAACCATCATGGAGATATAGAAATAGCTGAGAAAACAGAGGTCTTCTCAGATACAATAAATTACATGAATGCTCTTAAATAGATTTAGGAATGATTGGACATGAATATAAATGGAACAGTTTTTAATAACCCCAGCAGCAGGGAAAAGATTAATAGCAAAAGCTCTGGTAAAACATCCAGCAATAAATGAAGCTCTCGCATCTGGAACTATTGTTATAATTGCTGGAACTACAAACGGTTACGTGGCTGAAGAAATATTGTCTTCTACAGGTCAAGAAGAGAATTTTTCAAGAAAAAGGTTCTTCAGGGGTATTGTACTGCCTCCTGGAGGTCCTGTAACCGGTTCCGGGCGAATTAAAGACGAAACTGGTTTTCCAGGAGACGTAGTAATTAAAGATGGTATCTGGAAGCAGGGGGAAACCATTTTGAATGTTGTGGATGATTTGAAGGAAGGAGACGTGATTTTAAAGGGTGTTAATGCGTTGAACCTTCTAAAAGGACAGGCAGGCATTTACATTGGAGATCCGCACGGCGGAACTATTGGTGCATCGATTCAGGCAGTTGTAGGCCGACGCGTCAGACTGATACTTCCTGCAGGACTTGAAAAACGTGTTTACGATGATTTAAATGTTTTAGCACGTAAATTAAATGCTCCAGGTTCACATGGGCCTCGTTTACTACCTGTAGCTGGTGAAATTGTCACTGAAATCGAAGCAATTTCACTTCTTACTGGTGCAAGTGCAGTACATGTTGCAGGTGGTGGAGTAAGTGGAGCTGAGGGCGCTATCTGGCTTGCAGTAGATGGAAACGATGAACAGATTAAATCTACAAAAGAATTATTAAATTCCATTATTAAAGAGCCTAATTTTGAGTTTTAACTTGAAACCAATTCATTGCATAGGTTAAGGAATTTCCTCATCTGATAGTCTCAATTTCAAAGCAAAAATAAGTTCCAGGTTTTGCGCACGGAAATTGTAAATAGATATCGTGTTACAATTTCACATTATTAACATTTTTTAATATTGTTATCTTTCTCCTGTGATCGAAAACCCATCAAATTTGAAGAGGATACATAGATTATCTATATCAATTAGTGGGTACTGTCAAACTAAGGATAGATAATAGAGCTGTTTAACAAATAAAATATTATCCCTTTAAAAAAACCTTAATTTTTGGAATTCTTTTATCCAGAATTAAAAGAGTAAATCCCGGAAGGCGTACCTTCAGGGATCTTGCTGAACTTACTAAACTTCGCTGAACTTACTTGACTTTAATATACGCTGTTTTTGTTGCAGTATTACTGCCCGCCGAATTGGTAACCTTCAAACTGACAGAGTATATGCCGGCCTTAGTGTATGTGTGGGTTGCAGTCAGAGCGTGGTTGGAACCTGTTTTGTCACCGAAATCCCA
The DNA here is from genome assembly GCA_030837265.1 of Methanobacteriota archaeon. The sequence goes on along the minus strand of JAUPKV010000518.1, from coordinate 4,753 downwards.
GTAATATGAATTTGGGGTCCCGCCGCCAGTACCTATGTAAGTGAAGGTTACAGGCAAGGAATGTGTACCGGATACTTTGTCCGCTTTAAATGAGGCAACTGGCTTGGCTGCAAGGTCGCAGACATAGATGCTCTTATCACTAACAGGTTTATTATCCCAGCCACTGGTATATCCCCAGGCTACAGTATTACCATATATTACAGGGGTCGCATATACGTTATTTGCATAATTAATCAATGGAGTGCTCTGTCCTGTCGACATGGAGTAAACATATATTCCAGCACTGCCAAACATGTCAGTACCAAGTTTTGCATATACGATTTTGTCGCCGTTAATAGCATTGCTGAAACCGGTATCATCCCCAGCTTGGGAACCATCAGGGTTCCAGCTAACGTCATGAGTGACATCTACTGTTTTTTTAGTGTCTATATTGTACTTTATTATGTATCCTTGTCCGGTATAGAAATCGGACCAGATTACTTTGTTACCATAAATGTGTGGGTTGTAGAGATCTCCACCGTTGCTCACCAAAGTGTTGTTATTTGTTGCAACATCATACAAGTAGACCTGTGGATAATCTTCGTCAGAATGGACATAAACTATCCTGTTCCCATGAATATCAGGGTTGTTTCCGTCAGCTATTTTAGTCTGTTTAGAGGCAGAGATGTCGCGCATGTATATGCTATAATCGTAATTTGATTCATTATAATTAGCACTCCAAACAATCCGGTTTCCGTAAATTTTAGGAATGCTGGTACTGTCCACGTTATGTGTTATGTAAGACTTGCTACCTGAAGATATGTCGTAGACAGTTAACCTTGTTTTCCCACTACTTTCATCATGCCAAACTAATTTGTTGCTATAAATAGCGGGATATGATGCTTTGGAAGAACCTATTTTTGTATCCTTTTTAGCAGTTAAATCATATACATGAATGCAGCCAGCAGTATCTGACCAGCTTACTTTATTATTATATATTGCAGGATTTTGTCCTGTACCAATTTTTGTTATCTGTGCAGCTGCGAGTGAAACCGAACCTATCAGACACATCATTGCAACAGCTATGAACACAATTTTACCCCTCATTTATCTTCCCCTCTGAATCTTAGTTCTAAATCCAATGTAGATTCAAAATTTTCCAGTTTGTATCTATTCACGAATGCCAATATTGATTATCTAATCTTTTAATTTATACACTAAATATAATAACTTTTTTTCACAACTGATACATAAATATGTTAGATCAACGATATAAAGTTATATGAGCAAAATTAATTTTGATATTTGTTACTTGTCCTTTGCTATATTTGATGAACTGACATAGAACTAATTTCTGTTCCTGAACCACTCCATAAATTTATCTATAGCCCGCCGCCGATGGGATACTTTGTTTTTTTCAGCATCTCCAAGCTCTCCGAAGGTAACACCGTTATACTCGAAAATAGGATCGTACCCAAAACCCCCTGAGCCTCTCTCTTCATACGCTATTTTCCCTTCCACTACACCAGGAAATACGTGAGGCTCTTTTCCGGGTTCGCAGTATCCTATTACGGTCTTGAAATAAGCTTTCCTGTCTTTTTCTCCTTCCATCAATTTGAGTACTTTCGGATTTCCGAGTTTATCTTCTACAAAGCGAGAGTAGGGGCCTGGAAAACCATTCAATGTGTTTATGAATATTCCGGAATCGTCTACCATTACAGGCATTTGCAGCTTATCTGCGACAATCTGCGCTCCATAGGCTGCAATAGGTTCGAGTTCATCTTCTTGAAGTTCGGGATAACCGTTTTTGTTCTGGATTACTTCTATTCCGAAAGGCAGCAGAATATCTCTGACCTCGGCAAACTTGCCTTTATTTCCCGTAACAAAGACCATCTTATGCATAACGTGCCCTCTTTTTTATCTCTTCTACACGATTGAGTACATCTTCTGAATCTATAAAAGTTCTTTGATAACCTTTTTTAAAAGCCTCAACGAGGGCTTCGTGGGCATTATGAGTGCTCTCAAAAGTCTGGAAAAGCACATGTACATCCACTCCCCGTGCTTCAAGTCCTTTATCAAAATATGCAAGTCCGAAATCAAGGAGATATAGCCTTTCACCAGCAAGCAGGAGATTTGAAGTGGTCAGGTCTCCATGCACAATACCCGAAGTATGTAGCTTTCCGACAAGTTCTCCAACTTTTTCGGATATCATAGGAGTGATAAGGTATTTTATGGGAACCCCTTCAATATACTGCATTTGCAACTTGAAATCTTCTACATCATAGATGATAGGTGTGGAAACTCCACTGCGGCGCGCTTCTGACATAAGCCTGGCTTCAGTCCGGTTTCTCTCTTTCCGGATCATCTCGTCTATCTCTTTATGCCGATAAACCTTCGGGACCCTTTCCTTAACAAGCACTTTCTTTCCATCGGGCCCTTCTTCAAGGTATACTAAAGCTTCAGCCCCGTTATCCAGCATTTCCCCCGGAGGGATTTTGAGAAAAGCTTCCGAGGAGATCTCAGGAATCTTTTTCATCTTTTCTTCCTTAATCCAGGTCACTTTTACATCATCTGTCCTGAAGCTAGGGTTTACACGGGAATCTTCAAGGGAGAGAGTATTTCCGGACTTGTACATGAGCAGCCCCGTATATGCAATCATTGTCCCATTGTCTCCCATAAAGCGTTTTTCCGGTACATAGAACTTTGCGCACCTGGCTTCGCACATATTGTTCAACATCTCCCGGAGTCGTGTATTCGCTCCTACCCCTCCGGCTAATAGTACCTCTTTTTTCCCGGTGTGGGCAAGGGCTCGCTCCGCAACTTCCACAACCATTGCAAAAGCCGTTTCCTGGTAAGAGTAACAGACATCTTCCAGAGAAGCTCTTTTCAACGCTTCGCTTGCGGCCGTAGAAAGCCCGGAAAAAGAGAGGTCCATTCCTTTTATAACGTAAGGGAGTGGGATATAACTTTTTGACTGCTTTGCGTATGCTTCAATCTTTGGTCCACCGGGATGAGGCAAACCTGCCCCGCGGGCGAATTTATCCAGGGCATTTCCCAGCCCAATGTCCAGAGTCTCTCCAAAAACCCTGTACTTCCCCCCCATATATGATATAACCTGGGAATTGGCTCCACTGACGTAAAGTACAATCGGATCCCGTGCTTCAGTTCTCCAGATCCCGATTTCAATATGGGCTATGCAGTGGTTGACCCCTATTAAAGGGACCTCAAGGGAAAGGGAAAGCATTCTTGCCGCCGTTGCAACTGTTCTCAGGCATGGTCCAAGTCCGGGACCCTGGGAAAAAGCAATTCCGGAAATTTTTGAAGGCTCAACTCCTTTTCCTTTTGCCTCTGCAAGAAGTTTTTTAATTACACTAGCTGCATATTTTGCATGGTGCTGGGCTGCTTCCCTGGGATGAATTCCTCCCGCAGGGGGATTATAGGTCTCAGTTACCTCGGCAATAATCTCGGTTTCATTTACGATTGCGGCACTCAGGTTCCATGCAGTACCTTCAATTCCAAGGATGAACGTGTTTTTCAAAGTTTACGGTCTCCTTCAGTCCTTTTTTCTGCTTGCTGTCACTGCCTCCGTAATGCAGGAAAGAACTTAAATACATTTGCTTTTTGTGGCTTCAGAATTCTACAAGTTTTTCTATTCTTTCGTCCATAGGTTCCGGAGAGAACCGGTTTTTTTCAAGACTTTCCGTGAACTCGTCCAAAATTGATGCAGGAATATCAAAATTCGGAGCAGGAGGAGTCAAAACCTCAAGCTCAAGTTCTTCCCTTCTTTCCCGATCAAATCTAAGCGCCGGAGTCAGTAGAACAGTAAATGAAAACAGGATTAAGATTAAATATTCTTTGCCGTAGACTGCCCATGAAATATACTCTATACCAAATGATGAAAGTAAATGTGCTTTTAAAGAGGCTACCCAGGAAATAATCGGTATGGATGATGCTGCGGGATGAGAAAGCAGCAGAACGAATATTAAAAGGAACATAAATCTGAAACATGCTTTTTTACCAATCCGTTTGTTTCGGTGCCAAGCCACCATCTCCACCAGGAGGGTCTAAGAGGGCCCGAACGAATACTTTCGAGAAGCAGGGACGCAGGTTTCTTTACCTCATCTGGAGTTTTGAGTTTCAGGCATTCTTCAAGTTTTTCCGCAGCTTTCCGAAAGTGGCGCGCTCTGCAGTAAAATAGACCCATGAAATAAAAGGCATAAGCTTTAAGTTCGATATCTCCGACGTCAAGGCTAAGAACTGCTTTTTCAAGCTTTCCTGCAGCTGCAATAACCATGTACCTGAAACGCGTACTATCTTCTTCAAAAGAGGCCTCAGCACACATATACCTGGCATATGCGTCCCAGAGCAGGAGTCTCCTATCTTTCTTTTAGCACATGATGCTGAGGATGTAGCCATACTCGTGTTTCTTATTTTAGGTACTTGTGTCCTCAATGTGTCGTATATGAGTAATTGGATACAAGCATTTTTGCTTCTTATTTTTGAGTGACTTGTTAATCAATATGCTTTATAACGAAACTGTGAGGTGATTGATATAAATATTGAAAAAAAAGCTTTTCTGAGAGCTTTAGGATTTAGGCGCGAACTTTCTAAGGTTAAAAATTGTAGATGTCCTCTATGTGCCGATAGAGTTCACACAAAAGAATTCAGAAATGAAGTATTTGTTAAAGAATTCGAGAATTCCGGACTGTGTCAGGGATGTCAGGATGCGGTTTTCGGATATAAGGTAGCATGGTGACAGATAGGTTTACAATCT
>JAUPKV010000517.1 GCA_030837265.1 Methanobacteriota archaeon | reverse complement strand
GCAGCAGCGGTGGAAGTGGTGGCGGCGGTGGCTCACCCGAACCTCAAGAAAATGTTGAAGCAAAAGAACTATCACAGACATTCGTCGGAAGTGGACAATCTGTTAGTTTCGCTTTCCCTCAAAAAGTTACTCCTGTTCTGAATATAAGCTTTGATTCGAAAAAGACTGCAGGCAAGATCACAACCATAGTCGAGATGTTAAAGAATCAATCCACTCTGGTTTCAGGAGCGCCTTCAGATGGAGTCTATAAGTTCATAAACATCTGGGTCGGAACCAGCGGATTTGCAACTCCTGATAATATTGAGAATGCAGTTGTCGAATTCAAGGTTGAAAAATCATGGGTACAGAATAATAGCATCGATAAGGCTTCCATTACCCTTAATAGGTTTAACGATACAAACTGGGATGCTCTGCCAACTAATCTGTCAGGGGAAGATGATCAATACCTGTATTTCACCGCACAAACCACAGGTTTCTCTTCCTTTGCAATAACAGGTAAAGCAGTAGTGAGTGGAGCCTCAAATGAAGCACAGTCCCAGGATGGAACTCTGAATATCGGACAAAATATGGCAAACAATACAAGCAATGCTAACGATACTCCTACACCGGAGCAGACAAGTTCAAGTCCAAAAACACCAGGATTTGAGGTATTAATTGGAATACTGGGGCTTATTGGAGCAGTCCTGTATAGAAGAAAATGAGATGAATAAAATTGATAGGATGGATACGTTTTGCTTAAAAATAATTACGTCTCCACTCTATTTTTTCCCCTTTTTACAAAAAATAGTCACAGATTTAATCCAGATAATTAAATGGTCTTTCAACTGTGTTGAATGTTATTTTGAATTCGGTTCCTTGCGCATGTCTAAGTTCTATATTACCATTCAGCTGGTCAACAAGAGTATTTACTAATAGTAGTCCCAGTGATTCGAGTTTTCCGACTTCTATATTCTCAGGAATTCCTTTTCCGTCATCCGAAATCGTCAGGCTGAAAAGTGATACATGTTCTTCTTTACGAATATTCTCTCTTCGGAGCTGAATTCGGATTTCACCAGCTTCGTCTTCAGTAAATGCATGTTTGAGAGAGTTGGAAATGAGTTCATTAACAATAATACCTAACGGGACGGCAGTATCCATGTTAAAAAAAGCGTTTTCTTCGAGATCCACATACATACAGATATTTTTACTGCTAAGGCTGTAGGTCTGAAATAGGTTTTCGGCTAGCCTTTGAAGGTACTCCGAAAAGTCTAGTGTATCGGTACCTCCTCCTTTGTAGAGTTCTTCGTGTATAAGAGACATTGAAAGTACCCTGTTCTGGCTCTCCTTGAAAGCTTCAAGTACTGTCTCGTCCCTAAATTTTTCGGCTTGAAGATCCAGCAGAGAGCAGATAACCTGCAAATTATTTTTAATCCTGTGATGAATTTCCTTTTTTCTGGCATCTTCAGCTTTTGCCAATAATTCTTCTGATTTGATTCGCTCTGTAATATCCCTACCTATTGATGACACAGCCACCAGTTTTCCGGAAGTATCAAAAACAGGTGAAAGAGTTATGGACACATTTATTAATTTACCATCTTGTTTTAACCTTAGAGTCTCATAGTGACGAACCTTTTCACCCTGCATAATTCTTCCGGTTAACTGTTTTACTTCTCCTCTAATGTAATCAGGTTCAAGAATCGATACGTTTTCCCCCAGAATATCCGGAGCCGAATAACCGTAAATCTGTTCTGCACCTTTATTCCAACTGGTAATAATGCCTTCGAGAGACTCTGTCACTATTGCATCATTCGAAGATTCCACTGCATTCACAAGTATTTTTATTTCTTCTTCTACTTTTTTTCGTTTGGAGCTTTCTATATTTTCCCATTTTCCTTTTCTTTTGATTAAAGCGAAATGGTGGTTAATTATCACATCGATAATTTTTGTAGCTCCACATTTTTTGAGAGGGTACGAACATAAAGCTATTATCGGATATTTATCTACGTTGTACTCCATTTTCTTTTCAAAATCGATGAAATCATCCCACTCCTCTTTCTTTAACCATGAAGTGTTCCCTGCCAGCCTCAGTCCTTCATACCCACATTCAAAAGCATGATTTAATTTTACGAACCAGCCATCAATCATCTTTTCCGGGTCGTATATTCCTCCGTCCACACACCAGAAAATGTAAGAAATGATTTCAATTTGTCCTTTTTCCATGTAGACATTAAAATCAGGTACAGCTTCATTTAAGGCTTTTATGGCATCGTCTACTTCCAGCGGCTGAGAAGTGACCCAAAAGCAAAACTCGTTGTTTTCCAGCCCTGCTTTAAAGTAAGGAATCAATATATCAATCAAATCTTTTTTTGTCTGGTAAAAATGGCAGAAGTGCGTCCCACATGATACATTCCCAATAATATCAATACCAGAATCTCTGTATTCCTTTTTCATAGAGTATTCTTCTTTTAAGCTTAAGCTGATTAACAAAATATCTTTATAGTGAATTCTGTTAAAGTGAGAATTTTAGAACTCTAATTCCATATTAAAGCTCGTTTAAGGCTAACATTTGACAACTAATGCAATATGACACGCCAACCAATTAATAAATGTAGAAGTATATAATATACACGTCGTTGAAATTTTTTTGCAATACAATTTTTTGGTCATTTTAAAATTAGTAACTAAAATATTGGTTTATGATAAAATAAAATTGTCTCAAGTATGAAACCGTGTATTTTATAAATAACTGCTAACGCTGAAAAGCTCAAAAAGATAAGTTAGAAAGTTAAAATGAATAGCTATCTCACAATGGTTTTCTACATATCTTCAAAATATCATCGCCATATCACCTCAAGGGGTTTCCGCCGGGGAATACCATACACCTTGTACTCCGGATGGCCAAACATCATCGCATATGCACTTTTTCTCCCTGCTGGCAAGCCGAGTTCCTGCTGGAGAGGTTCATACGACATGGAAGCTGCTGCAACAAAACCCGCCCAGCAGGTACCAATACCGAATGCGGGTGCAGCCAGATCTACATGAGCAAGAGCGATGATAGCATCGACAGAAGCGACAGGATTTCCCTCAGGAATATGTGCGAAGAGCAGATGAGGTGCATCGCGGCAGATAACATCGTGCCCCTGCTCCCATGCTGAGAGCAGCATCGGTATGTACGCACTCATGGGATGGCTAGTGTTCAGCAGTCCCTTCATCCATTCGACAGTTATTTCTGCAATCTTCCGGACTTTCTCCGGATCATGGATGACCAACCACTGCACTGATTGACTATTACCCCCAGATGCGGCGTAACGAGCAATATCCAGGATTTCGAGAATAGTCTCCTTTGGGACTGGATCTCTGGTGTAATGCCGGACAGATCTGCGTTTCTTAAAATATAACGCTATGATTTCCGGGGAGACGGTGTCGGCCTCGGAGAATAGAGAAATTTTCTCATCAGGAGATAAGTCCAGGAGAAGCGCTTCTGATGGACAGAAAACCTCACAGTGCCCACAGTACATGCATCGGGGAGCATTTATTTCCTGCACTTGAGGAAAGTTAGTCTCATCAACTGCATCGATAATACCTGATATGCATAATGTTGCACAAATGCCGCACTTTGTGCAGCGTTCCTGGTCAACGATTATAGTAGTCATAATTATCAAATCCGCTAAAATAGAGATAATGCTGGCAAACATTTATTGACTTCATAAGTGCACAAAGAAAATGAGTTAAAAGTGAGAAAAAAGAATAAAAGTGAAGTTTCGACTTCAATCACTGATCTGTTGTGCCAGGTAGTTCTGGATACCCATCTGTTTAATCTGGTCAAGTTGAGCCTCGAGCCAGTCGATATGATCCTCTTCATCCTTCAGGATAGACTCAAGAAGTGCCCTGGTGGCATTATCTCCCAATTCCGCAGCCAAACGAATACTATCATTGTAGACTTTAATAGCACCGTCCTCGGCTTCGCGGTCATTCTCATGCATATTTGCCACTTCCGGGCCGATAAAAATTTGATTCAGGTTACTGACGATAGGTCTCCCGTCCAGAAAGAGAATGCGGGCGATTAACTTCTCTGCGTGCTTCATCTCATCAACGGCTCGCTTCTCAATTGCCTCTGCCAGCTCTTTGTATCCCCAGTTATCACACATCTCGGCATGGACCATATACTGGTTGACAGCGGTCAGTTCTTCGGCCAAACGAGCATTCAGATGTTCTATGATCTTATCATTACCTTTCATGTGTAAATTCTCTCCATATTTGTTCTAATTATCGAAGTTTATAATCCATAACAATATAACAGATACTTGTATATTTAATTGTCTTTCAATAAACTCAAAGGCGATTATTGTTTATATAGATGATCTCCATACATATATATTTAATAAATATAGATATATAGATTCAAATAAAAGTAATCCCGTGCTTTCAAAACATTATCTATAGAAATTCCTTGAAATCAGTTGTTCCTATAATAGGGAGTTTTGGCACCAAAATATATAGCATATAGTATAAATATTTTTTTGGAGTGCTTCGCTTGTCAGATTGTTTTTATAAAAATTAGGTTCTGAATAACTAGCTTATTAAAAAAATCCGGACAATATTTTCAAAGTTTCGTAATTAAAGAACTTCATTAAAGTTGCGTATTTTACTTCATTTAAATTTATAATTTATTTCATGATACTTTTTTAGCTTAAATGAGATATATCAGTTGAAAAATATATATACTTTGAACCATAACATTTTACTGTTTAATATAATACTCGAACTGATTAAATACGCTGAGGGTTGAACATACAGTCCATTCAAAAAAACGATAAAGGTTTTACAGGACTTGAAGCCGCAATAGTTCTTATAGCATTCATTATCGTAGCTGCAGTATTCAGTTTTGGAATTTTAGGAACAGGTTTTGTAACCACTCAGAAGAGCGAAGATGTTATTCACTCCAGCACGATACAGACAAGCAGTAGTCTTTTGACTTCCGGAGATGTCATTGTTAAATCTACAGCAAACGGCGTTGCCGGAAATATCGTATTTTATTTAACTGCTGCTGCTGGTGGAACACCTATTGACCTTAAAAAGACAGTTATTACTTACACTGATGAGGACATTTCCAAATCCCGGGATTATGGTACCGGAACAAATGGATGGACCTATACTGCTAAAATTTATGCTTCCGGTCACAATGATAACTATTTAGAACCAGACGAAAAATATAGGATAGATATGGATTTAAATACATTTGGAGTCAATTCTTTACCTGTTGATAAAGAACGAGTTAAACTTGAGATTAAACCTCCGGGTGGTGCAGTTTCTGTAATTCAATTTAAGATGCCAGATGCCCTTGTTCAAGACAATTATTACGTAGTTTATTGAGCTTAGATAGTTACAAATTTCTTTTTCTAACCTTAACTCTGCTCATTCAGGGAATAACTCCGAGTTTAACTTTTGCTCTATTTCATCAATCTTCTTAGTCACCACTTTAAATAATACGACATTTTGTGAGTGAATATATGCTTATCCCAATACTCATCGAGTTCTTCCTTCAATACTTTAAGATTCTTGAATGATTTTAAGAAAGAGTCTGTATTCTTTTTAATTCCTAAATCATATCAATAAAACCGCTTTTTCGGATAGTTGATGCGGGTCCATAAAGTCATCCTTCTAATGAAGTCGTTAAAGGATAATAGAGAGATTGACAAAGGCTCAATTAATATATTTTTATTTCAATCTGCTCCATCAGGATTGAAAATCTTTTCAGCTTCTCCTCTTTTATTCAATTTCATCGGTTCCAAATTTTTCAAATACTTTACCCTTTATTTCTTCAATTTTTGCAGTATACTCTTCAGCTTCTTCTTTTCGACCCAGGCTAGTAAGTAATTTTGAATATTCTGAAAATACTGCTGCAAGCGTACCCATGTACATGAAATTATCAGGTTCTTCATCAAACAGTTTTGAGTTTATGGATATACTTTTTTCAAAGGCATCTTTTGATTTATCAAACTCCCCGGCCTGATGATATGAAATGCCTAACTGGGTATATAAAACACTCACTATTGACCGGTATTCAGGGTTATCAGGGTCAGACTCGTTATATGTATTCAGGATCGGGAAAACCGATTCATAGAGTGGGATAGCTACATCGTAATTTTCCAGGGACTCGTATAAAATCCCGCTGAGTATCCGAATTTCACAGACAGCTTTCCAGTTTTGCGGTTTTAGGGGCTCCTCTTCATACAAGTCTTCATAGTAATCGCGGATTAGAGCCATGTATTCTTTCGCAAGATCCTGCTTTGTTTCATGGATGAGGATGGTTGCCTGCTTCTGGAGGTCCATAGCCAGCAGGTCTTTGATGAGGTCTTCTTCGCATTCATCTTGCAGGATATGCCTGTAGATGTCAGCTGAGTTTAAATACTGCTGTTTTGCAAGTTCCGGTTTATCTGATTTTTCATAAAGGTGTCCGAGCTTTCAAGGTTTTCAAACTCTTTCTTAGTTTTCCCCTGATTAACCCGTACCAGAGCATTTTCGAGAATTCTATCTATTGTATCCGTGAGCTGTTCAAAAGGTACTCTTAATACTAATGACCTTTAATTCGTACTTCCACATCAAATGAAGAACCCGATAGCAGAACTCAAAACTTATAAACCTATCAAATATTATTAATCAATTAATCAATAAGAAAAACAAAATTAAAAGGTAACAGCTGTGCATTATAGAGCAGCATTACCGTTTTCGTTTGTACGTATTCTGATTACATTTTCTAATGGTATCACAAATATTTTACCACTGCCTACATAACCATCTTTGTCTTTTGATCCTCTCTGGATTGCTTCAACTGTTGCCTGTAAAAAATCGTCCTTTACAGCAATTTCGATCTTGATTTTCTCAAGCAGATTGGCTTCGTATTTTTTAACTTTAGATCTTTCAACTTCCAGATGCCCTTTCTGGGCACCATAGCCAGCAACAGATGAGACTGTCAGTCCATTTGCTCCTATGTTTTGCAGCTCTTTTTTAACAGCTTCAAGCTTTTCAGGTCTTATCATTGCGATTATATATTTCATTTTTATCACTACTCGGTGTCCTATTTCCTATATTTGGTTACTTATAGTTATTCCATATATATGAAAATTTTGAGACATTTATACACAGAGGACAAGCTAGCTTATTCAGATTTTGTTTCTCTCTTTCATCTATGAAAAATCGTTTTTTGGAAAAGGAAGTGATATTCGGGAAACAAAAAGTTAAATATGACTTTTACTGTGTTTTAAAATCCAAATTAGTCTATAAAATCTCAAAAAGTGAAACGTCTAAAATCTCAGGTAAGGAGTTTTACAATTTAAATCTTTTCGTGTCATTAGAGAAAATACTATTCTAAGAGAAGTTCAACTCTATTTTAGGATTTTTCTTTTAACTTGGGAGTACAGAGGCACAGCAGGAAGTCCCCTTCCTCGGTAGATCCGATTTATCGGGTCGGACAGGTGGGGGATGAAAGCGCAGCCTCGTACTTTCGTTTATAACTTAAAAACTTAACTAACTATCTT
>JAUPKV010000516.1 GCA_030837265.1 Methanobacteriota archaeon | reverse complement strand
TGATCGGCGGACAGTTACCATATATCCTGCTAAAAACATAACTGGATTTGGTATTGATGGCCCACAAGAACAATATAACACAAAATCAACTGCATATATGGCTAGATACGGATATGTAGGGACTGCGTGGGTCGACCCTATTGATAATGATCCGATTAATATTAATTTCAGTAAAAAATTATTGGCTAATGGATGGGAACTTGGAATACATTTTTCGCGTAGATTGACTGATCTATCTCCTAAAGCAGCTGAAAAATTGATGGATTCTGAATATGCAGCTATGACTGCAAGATATGGTCAAGCTCCTTCTTCATGGTGTAGTCTACAAAATGCTGATAATACAACCCACGCAGTATACGCATATAAAAAATATGGTATGCTGTGGAGAAATGGACCTGCTGGTATGCATCTAGTCTCAGTAATTGGAAACATATACAATAGTACTTGGCCCTGGTGGTCTCAGGCATCAGCTAATGCAGTTGTATGTCCAGTTTTTACACATCGGACTGATCAGGATCCAGCAATAAAATATTCAATTGATTACAGCAAATTTATTAAATGGGTAAATAATTATCACGATGCATCAGTCAAGGTAACTGGATTTAAGCAATATTATGTAAATGGACTTGCTCAAGATACAGCTTCGATTAACCTGATTGAATCAGACAAATTGAATGTAAAATTCTCTGCAATGCTCAATGGCTATTCCTTCATCACGAATGTAAAGACAACATTTCCAGTGAATTCTGTTATGTGTGGAAATACGTCTATACCGTTTACACGCAATAACGATGGTGCGACATTTACAGTGAGTGAAAATGGGATATATTTAGTATCTAATAATATTCCGACCGCAGTTAGTTCTCAGTTTTTCGCTTCGCCTAGCTCAGGTCTATTCCCGTTAAAAGTTAAATTCACTGATAAAAGCACAGGGTCACCAACTTCCTGGTACTGGAAATTCGGAGATGGAACTACTTCAACCGCCAGTAATCCTATACATACCTACAGTAAAGCAGGAAAATACACTGTAAGTTTATCAGTAAAGAATGCTGCTGGAAGCAATACTAAAACTATAAATAACTATATAGTTATAACCGCTCCGAAAAAGCCAGTAGCTGCCTTTACTGCAACACCAACTAGTGGTAAAGCACCTCTGACAGTGAAATTCACTGATAAGAGTACTAATATACCTAATTCTTGGTCTTGGAAGTTTGGCGATGGAAACACGTCAACAGTACAGGATCCCTCACATAAATATGTTAAGAAAGGAACATATACAGTTAGTTTAACAGTTAAAAATGCCGGAGGGAATAGTTCAGTAACAAAAACAAGGTACATTACAGTTATGTAAGGTAGTTACATGCTGCTTAACCTTTTTAATGCATAACTGCTGAATTTCTACCAACACGTATTATTAACCGAAGGTTTATTATACTGCTTAGATGTGGCAGGAAATTTCAAAGTACGGGCGTAAGCTGGTTGATCATGGGCTTGTCGAATCCAATTTCGGGAATATCAGTGTTCGAGCCGGGGACAGGATGCTGATTACAAGGTCCGGGTCTGCGCTTGATGAGATTGACGAAAATAATGTAGTTGAAGTGGATATTCGAGACACTTCCTCTCTGGATATTATCGCATCTTCCGAGACCGTTGTACACAGGGAGATTTACAGGCAGACATCTGCCCTTGCAATAATTCACGCCCACTGCCAATATTCTGTTGTGGAATCCTTACTTGCAGGTCTTTACGGAGTTATTTTACCCATAGATAGCGAGGGGCAATACTTCCTGGGAAATATTCCCGTCGTTGGAGGAGGCATAGGGAGTCGTGAGCTTGCAGAAAATCTTGCGAATGCACTTTCAAGAACTAAAGGAGCTGTAGTGTACAGCCATGGAACTTTTGCAATAGGGAAGACTCTTGGAGAAGCGTATATTGTTACAACACAGCTTGAACACTCCTGTAAAATTAAATATCTTCATGATCTTGCGTCTTCGCAAAAGAAAGGAGCCTAAAACATATTACAAAGAAATAATATAGAGAAACAATAAAATAAGTAGATTTAACTCCTTATGTTAGTAAGGTAGGTAGCCTGTTTTTTAGGCAGTATTCTATTGAGGAAAACATATTGAAAGAAGAATCCAGAGAAACATGACGTTTGATGACCTGAGACCCTTTGCCTTAAAAATTATTGAGCCCCTGGCAGAACATTTCATCAAATATGGGATATCTCCTGATTCCGTATCCATAGCTTCCCTAATTAGTGCCCTTTTTGCAGGAGTCAGTTTTTACTATTCTCCGACATCCAGGGAGCTTGTCTTGCTGGCAGGCTTCCTGGTGATATTGAATTCTATTTTTGACGCCCTTGATGGGGTAATAGCACGAAAAACAAATAATGCCACCCTGAAAGGTGATTTCCTGGATCATGTTATAGATCGCTATTCTGACACCTTTATCATCTGCAGTATATTCTTTGCAGGTTATGTACACTGGAAAATAGGGGTTGCGGCAATTGTAGGCGTGCTCCTTACAAGCTATCTGGGCACTCAGGCTCAAGCTCTCAATCTTGGAAGATACTATGGAGGGCTTATGGGAAGGGCTGATCGCCTTGTAGTTATAACGATTGCCGCCTTCGTCAATTATGTATCCCCTGACCCGATTGCTGGACTGGGCATCCTTGGCTGGGCTGTCGTCCTGATTGCTATAACCAGCCATATTACTGCAGTCCAGAGGATCCTCTATATCTGGAAAAAACTGGAGTAACGAGAAAGCTCAGTTAAAATGCGTTGAGAATCAGTGAATATGCGGATAAGGTTAATTAAGACAAAAACCAATAGTGGAATATGCCGTCTCAACAAAAACAGTATGAGTATCTTGAGCACACTGCGGATATAAAGTTCCTGGCTTATGGGAAAACTCTGGAAGAAGTATTTGAAAATGCAGCTCTCGCTATGTTTAATGTTATAATCGACACCAGCAAGGTATCGGGAGAGACGGTTAGGGAAATTTTTCTTAAATCACCTGATCCGGAATCTCTGCTGGTAGACTGGCTTTCCGAGCTTCTATACCTTTTTGAAGTTGAGGAGATAATTTTCAGGAAATTTCAGGTTAAACAAATTAAGGAAGAGGGAAGCGAATATTCAATAATTGCCCAGGCCTCAGGAGAAGGATTCTATTCCAAAGGCCTTCCCTTCGAAACCGAAATAAAGGCTGTTACCTATAATCAGTTAGAAATAAAGAAGACTGATGACGGCTGGAAGGCTCAGGTCGTCGTAGATATTTGAGGGAGCAGGAGCATCAATTATGGCAGAGAGTGAAGATACAGCTGTAGGAGAATTAAATACAGAACACACACAGAAAGATGTAAAAAATATGGTCCGAAAGATTTCCGAGAATGACTGGGAAATCCCTGAAGGACACATACCTAACATGCGAGTTCCAGGCCGCCTGTTTATATCTGAACATTTGCTTGAAGATCTTGAGCACGGGACAATTGACCAGATTGCAAATGTGGCAACTCTCCCTGGAATTCAGAAGTACTCCATGGCAATGCCTGATGCTCACCTTGGATACGGTTTTGCCATAGGAGGCGTTGCAGCTTTTGATGCAGAGGAAGGAGTTATAAGCCCCGGAGGGGTAGGATTCGACATCAACTGCGGCGTAAGGCTTATTCGTACTAATCTTCAAAAGGAAGATGTGCTTCCTCATATGAAAAGTCTAATTGATGAGCTTTTTAACAATGTGCCTGCTGGAGTAGGTTCAAAAAGTCGGTTCAAAGCTTCTGACCGGGAATTGGATGAAGCTTTTCTACACGGAGCAAAATGGGCTGTAGAATCTGGTCACGGCGTGGAAGCTGATGTGGAACACTGTGAAGCAAATGGCTTTATGCAAGGAGCCGATCCTTCCAAAGTGAGCATAAAAGCCAGAAAGCGGGGAAAACCGCAATTGGGAACTCTCGGTAGTGGAAATCACTTCCTTGAAGTCCAGTACGTAGAAGAGATCTATGATAAAGATATTGCTTCGGTTTTCGGGCTTGAAGAAGGTCAGGTCACGGTTATGATCCACTGCGGGTCACGGGGTGCAGGGCATCAGATCTGTACAGACTACCTCAAGGACCTATCTCAGGCTGTAAAGAGCTATGGGATTGAGATTCCGGACAAACAGCTTGCCTGTGCTCCAGCTCAGTCAAAAGAGGCACAGGACTACTTTAAAGCAATGAGCTGTGCCGCAAACTACGCATGGGCGAACCGTCAGATGATCACTCACTGGACAAGGGAATCTTTTGAAAAAGTATTTGGCAGAGATGCTGATGACCTCGGTATGGCCCTCCTTTATGATGTCGCTCATAACGTGGCAAAACTCGAAAAACATAAAGTTGACGCTAAAATGAAAGATGTGTATGTTCACAGGAAAGGCGCAACAAGAGCTTTTCCATCGGGACATCCGGAAGTTCCGACCGTATATAGGGATGTGGGACAACCGGTCTTGATCCCCGGGAGCATGGGAACTCCGTCTTACATATTATGTGGAACAAAAGAGGCTATGAACATCTCTTTTGGTAGTGCATGTCATGGAGCGGGAAGAGTCATGAGTAGATCGCAGGCAAAAAAAGAGTTCAGTGGACAGATTATAAAAGAAAACCTCGAAGCTCGTGGTATCACAGTTAGAGCAACCCACCCATCAGTAATTGCAGAAGAAGCTCCAGGTGTATACAAGTCCAGTAGCGATGTAGTAAATGTTGTACATGAGCTAGGCATTGCACGTAAGGTTGCAAAAGTCCTTCCTCTTGGAGTTACAAAAGGTTAAGACTGCTTTATTCGGATTCCTTAAATTCTTCGATTCTTGGTACATCAGAAATTTCAAGTTTGGACTCCTGGTAAAACTTGAATTCAATCATACTTGCATAAGAGGAAGTCTCAAAAGGCATTCCACTTTCTCTGAATAGATACGAAAAATATTCGATAAGATTATGAACAAACTTTTCATTTTTAAAGTCATGAAAGATTATCACTGACTCTTTTTCGGGTTCAAGGCATATATCTATATTTCTAACAAGCTGTGTTGCAAGGTAAAACCTCTTGAAATTAACCAATAATTCAGGAAGAGCCATATCACCTACTGACTGTTTGCATAACCGTTCAAATATTTTAGTTGGGTTAGGCACTTCTCCAGTTGCAAAAATTTCGAATTGACTTCTGTGAAGAGTTATGAGATTGTATCTTTCTATGTTATAGGTATACATAACCTGAGTCCAGAACTCGGTATTGTCATCAAGTTCCCTGCAGACCAGATCAAAGTATCCGAAGTTAGTTCGGATTCCTGGCATGATTTCGTTGGAGGATATTGACATATTCTTTTTAAAGGATATCTGGGTCGAGTTCGCTCTCCTGAAAATGTGCTCAACATCCAGTTGTTTCCATTTAGCCAGGAAATTAGCCACTAATTGTGCAAAAAAATCCCTGCTGTTAACTGTTGCATTTGAAAGAATTACGAGTGCAGACTCTGGATTAT
>JAUPKV010000515.1 GCA_030837265.1 Methanobacteriota archaeon | reverse complement strand
TATAAAGCGATTTACTTTCCGCAGAGATCCACAAAAATAGTATTTCTTATTTTATTAAGGCAATAGTTTAAAAATCTATTTTACTTTAATGGAAAAAACATGGTAAATAGGCATACAAATTCCACATTATCCAATATCCATAGAAAATTGAGACTATTTTTACCAAAAAGGGAGTAGATTAAGAAAGATTTGAGGGAATTACATGAAAAAATGAATAAAATTTTATAAAAACATATAAAAATAATTTAAAAATGAAAAGTCAAAAAAATTGCTGATGTATGCTCGGGAAAATATTCTTCATCTTTCTTTCTTCAGAGCTTATGTCCCGCACTCCCAACCGTTCATGTAGCATTCCTGATCGGATGTGAGTTCATCAATGCTTATACCCATTGACTCAAGTTTTAGATTTGCTACGTAAAGGTCAATAACACGAGGCACTTTGTGAACCCCATTAAGGAGTTTGTTTTCGGCAATGTGGCGCACGCACAGAGCCTGGTTTGCAAAGCTCATGTCCATGACCTCGGCCGGATGTCCATCTCCCGCAGCCAGATTTACAAGCCTGCCTTCTGCTATGACATAAATGCGGCGGTCTCCTATAACGTATTCTTTTATATTCTGCCTGACTGTTCGGACTGATTTTGCAAGGGAATTAAGGGCTATCATATCTATTTCCACATTGAAGTGCCCGGAGTTTGCAAGGATTGCCCCGTCCTTCATTAACTGGAAATGTTCGGAAATAAGGATGTCACGGTTCCCGGTAGTTGTCACAAAAATGTCCCCTATCTTTGCGGCGTCGGTCATTTTCATAACCCTGTACCCGTCCATTCTGGCTTCCAGGGCTCTTATCGGATCCACTTCGGTAACAATCACATTTGCTCCAAGACCTGCAGCCCGCATTGCAACCCCACGTCCGCACCAGCCATAGCCGGCAACAACAACGTTTTTACCGGCAACCAGCAGGTTTGTAGTACGGTTAATACCGTCCCAGGCTGATTGGCCTGTTCCATACCGATTATCAAAAAGATACTTGGTCATAGCATCGTTTACAGCGATTACAGGCATTTTAAGGGCCCCATCCTCTTCCATCGCATGAAGCCTGTGAACTCCGGTAGTGGTCTCTTCACAGCCTCCCAGGATATCCGGAAGCAGGTCAGTCCTTTCTTTATGGAGTTTAAATATCAGATCAGCTCCGTCATCGATAGTGATGTCAGGTTTAAAGTCAAGAACTCTATCAATAGCGGCATAATAATCTTCGTTGCAGCACCCATATGCTGCATAACAGTCGATGTGCTCACGGGTATTGAGGGCTTTGGCCACATCGTCCTGGGTGCTTAGAGGATTGCAGCCGGTAATAGCTACTTTCGCACCACCTGCGGCAAGGGTCTCTACAAGGACTGCAGTTTTTGCTTCCACATGAAGAGCCATCCCTATCTTTAACCCTTTTAAAGGTTTTTCCCTCTCAAAATCCTCCCGGATTATTGCAATTACAGGCATGTGATTCTTTGCCCATTCCATTTTTAGATTGCCGGATTCTATAAGTTCATATTCTGTCATGAAGATCCCCTTATTATCGATAGCATTTAAATTCGATTCCATTTTAAGGCATTAAATGGATTATTTTTTTGAGTTATATTTCGGAAATTATGATTCCTTTACTATTTAATTTTTTTAATTATTACTAGTATTGGGAATGATTTTAATTCTATTTATTCATTTTTTTACTTTTGCTACAAGTTCTTCTGCAGCTTTTTGGGCTTCTTCCATTACTTTTTGTTCATCCAGTACCGTCACCCTGTAATTATCCATAAGGATTTTCCCATCTACTATTGTTGTCCTGACATCGCTTCCCTTTGCCGAATATACAAGATGGGAGCGGACATTAAAACAGGGAGTAAGGTGAGGTTTTTTCATATCCACGATGATAACGTCCGCCTTTCTCCCGACTTTCAATAAACCGGTTTCGGTCCCAAGAGCATGGGCGCCATTTATCGTCCCCATTTCGAGCACCTGCTCTGCAGGAAGGACAGCGGGGTTTAAGGTGTTCATTTTATGAAGGATGGCAGCTGTTTTCATTTCCTCAAAGAGGTCAAGGTTATTGTTAGAGGCACAGCCGTCAGTACCAAGGCTGACCTTTACGCCCCTCTCGAGCATCTTATCGACAGGTGCAACCCCTACAGCCAGTTTCATGTTGCTTATTGCGTTATGTGAAACATTGACTCCTCTCTTTCTCAGAACATCTATATCTCCGTCGGAAAGCCAGACACAATGAGCTGCAAGTACATCAGGACCTAAAAACCCCAGATCTTCAAGCAGGTGTACGGAACATTTCCCATACATCTCTTTCATTGAGTTCAATTCGCCTTCGGTTTCAAGGAGATGAATGTGAATTCCGACTCCGTCCCTGCTGGCCTCTTCCCTTACCTTTGCCAGAAATTCCTCCGAGCAAGTATTCGGAGCATGAGGTCCGTACATTGTACGTATTCTCCCATCGGCTGCTCCCTGCCAGGCCCGAACAAAACGCCGGCCTTCCTTAAGGTCGGTTTCTCCTCTTTCTTTGTTCCAGAGTTCGATAAGACCGTGGGAAAGTGACGCTCGAAGCCCGGATTGCTCAACTGCTTTTGCGGTTTCGTCCATATAGAAGTACATATCAGCAAAAGAAGTAGTTCCTGACTTTATCATCTCAAGACAGGCAAGCAGGCTGCCCTTATACACGTCTTCTGCCGTAAGCTGGGCTTCTACGGGCCAAATACATTTCTCAAGCCATTCCGCAAGCTGCATATCGTCGGCATAACCCCGAAAAAGAGTCATTGCTGCATGGGTATGCGTATTAACAAGCCCCGGCATTACCACCGAATGTTTTGCGTCAATTACGGTTTCGGCACTTTCTTCGGTCTCTTCCCCGATCTCTGTGATTTTACCATCCTCAATTACGACGACCCCATTTTTCAGGTCACCCAGATCAGGATCCATCGTTAAAACATAGGCATTTTTTATGATTATGTCGGCCATGTGATCATTCCATAGGTAATGAATTGAATTTTTTGGAAATAGATTGAAACCTTTTTATTAAACTGGAGTTAAGACTGTTATCCTAAAAAAAGTTGTCCTGAGAATTAAGCTAAACCCAACTAAAGACATAAGAAAAAAGACAAATTTGGGATTATGTAAGAAAAACATAGGTTCGAAATTAGAGCTTTATTTACCGTTTCCTGCTTCAGTGTTCAACTCTTCAAGGAAAAGGCGCATTATCCTGAGCCTTTCTTCGGCAATTCTTTTCGCGGCATTTGTATTTAATTTCTCAGGAATTGTAAACGGTTTATAGTGTATGTATTCATTAAAGCCTTCAATAGGGTCTTCGATGTACACAGTACTTTTCGAACTGCCCTTATCTATTCCGGTTGCATATTTCAGCATCCTGAGAGCCCCCATTGAAAAAATGGACCTGAAAATTCCAACTGCTCCAAGAGAGTCAAGCCTATCTGCATCCTGCAAAATCCTGGCTTCAAGGGTGTCAGGGCTTTTTCCTGCGCTGAAACGGTGGGTCAATATGCAGCCTGCAACGGCTTCTATAAGCTCATTTCCCAGACCTGCTTTTCCGAGGAATTCGGAGGCTATCTCTGCGCTATACAGGGCATGATCACCGCCTTCTTCGTGTTCTTTAACAACACCTACATCGTGGAGAAGGGCAGCAAGCCGGAGTATTAATGGATTTCCTCCTTCTTCTTTCTGGATCTCAAGGCAGAGAGCTTCCACTCTGCTTATATGCCCCATATCATGGGAGCTGGGTTCCCCTTCAAGAAAAGAACTTACAAATTCCCTTGTTTTTTCGACCAGGTCCATTTTCAGCATCCTTTTCAAAGTCTCTTATTCTCAATATCCCATTTCGGCAGCAATTGCCTTGAGATGTTCCTGAATTTCGGAAATAGCTTCGGAAAGGACTTTTTTATTATCATAGGTTGTGATAAGCTTTACGAGCTCATCTTTACTCTCGTGTTTCATTTCCCAGGCAAACTTAATCATATTCGCCAGAGCCCGGGTAAGATTATCCACAATTGAGATCGTAGCAGTTCTCGAGGTCCTGGAAAGAGGATTGAGGTCAATTGTTATCACGGTCTTGCCCATTTCGACAAGTTTTTCGCAGCGGTCTCCGTCTTCTAACGGAACCAGTACTATATCTGCCGAATAAATTCCCCTACTTTCCACAAGCCTCCGGGCATGGGAGAGGTCAAGGCTCGCATCCGGGTTTTTACCGAGCACTTCGGAAGCCCCGTTGGCTTTTAGCTGTTCTATAATAAGGTGAACGCGCGGCTCAGTCCTGTGAAAAAGATTCACCTCAATTTTGGCTCCTGTAATATCCGCAAGAGCGACTACCTTCTCAGGAGTTAGAGCTGCAACGTTTCCATTTACGGAAATTACCGGGTTCTTTGCAAGTAGAATAGCTGCAACCGCAGCCCTTTCAGCATATAGTGCAGATTGGGTACTTCTCTCACCTATAAGGTAATCGAAACTTTCGCCTCTTCCCTGAGCAATCAGCCCTTGAATGCTTGTAATTCCCATTTTCACCCCGGCTGCAACCTTCTCACGGGCAAGCAAGGACTCATATCTGGGGTGATCTTTTGGTATCTCAGTCATTTCTCTATTACCTTTTATTTGTTATACATCAATTTGGGGGTACAGGTACTAATATTATATTCAAGTACTTCTCCGAATTCCTGAAGTGTTTCAAATAGAGGAAATTCCTGTGAATCGGAAGCTACTGCAAAAACCGTATCTCCGAGCATTGCCTGGGAAGCCATTCCACCGCTCGCATTTACAGCTTCTATGATATCTTTTGCCCTACTGCTCAAAAGCCCGGTCTTACTCGCAAACTCTTTTGCTTGGTGCATGAAGTTTTCAAGAGTAGGTTTCTTGAGTAATTCAGACATGGAAGCTTTTCCTGCAGTATTGATTTTCCAGGACGCAGCTGCATCTTTAAGGATAGATTTGGTATGTATCTCTCCAAGCACAATGCAAAAAACCCTGGCTTCATGAACCGGAATACTGTCCACAAGCCCGAACTCAGGCCCTCCGGGCTGCAGTCGAATTACTACTCCTCCGCTGGATTGACCGGCAACATCCCCAAGCCCGCTGCAATTTATAACCTCTGCAACATGCGCATATTCATTCAGGTTTTTTGAGGTCAGGTTAAGAGAAAGCGCCCCGTTCAGGGCATAAGCCGCCCCGATAGCTCCGGCACCTGAAGCTCCGAATCCGCAACCTATAGGGATTTCGGCCCAGCTGCTTATCCTTACAGGCATATCGGTAATCATCTCTGCGACAGAACGGGTAGTTCTGCCTTCAACCTCCTTTCCGTTGAGGAATATTTCTGTCTTTTCTACAGCTTCCCCTACCTTAACCTCGGTGGTGACTCCTCCATTAAGGACAATTCCGCAGCCTGTAGAACCTTTACGATGTGGATTTTCATTCTCATGGATCTGGAAAAAACCTGTAATGTGCCCGGGAGCATAGGCTTTTGCAAAGAAATTTTGCCTTTCACTCAGATATTTGTGCATAGAAAACGCCTTTTCAAGATTTCGATCATTCTTCAAACAAGTACGAACATCGTTTGTCATTTTAAAAGCCCGGTTGCCTCTTCAAGAATAAAACCTGCGAGTTTGCGTTTGCTCCCGCTTAAATGTCTGACTTTCCCTTTATCCGTTCCGAGCAGATAGAGTTCGTTGTCCTCTGTACCCATTCCGCCTTTTTCGACGTCATTTGCTGCGATGAGATCCAGTTTTGACTCCTCAAGAGTAGCAGTCGCTCTTCTAAGCAGTTCTTCTTTTCCTACTCCGGTCTCAGCCTTAAAGCCTACTATCACAAGGTCCGGATAATTCTTACGGCATTCTTTTATTAGCTTACGAGTGGGTTTGAGCCTTAACACAAATTCTCCCCCGGATTTGATCTTTTCGGGGGAGGGTTCGGCAGTATAATCTGCAATTGCTGCCGCACTGATAAGGATATCGTACCCAGTTTCCAGTTCAGACAGCACTTTATCTGTCATTTCGGCTGCACTTTCAACGAAAATTTCTTTAATCCCGGAAAGTCCCAATCTATCTCTGTGTAAAAGTGTTACATCAGCCCCTCTTCGGTAAGCTTCAAGAGCAAGCTCTCGGCCGGTTTTTCCTGAAGCCCTGTTAGTAAGAATGCGAATAGGGTCGAGACTCTCGGCAGTTGAACCGCTCGTAATAAGCACTTTTCTTTGTTCAAGGCTCTTATTCCCAAGAACTTTTTCTATCTCAAGCAGTACTTCGTCATTAGCCGCAATTTTTGCAATTCCTTCTTCCAACCTCGGACCAATGATAGAAACTCCCCAAGCTTTCAATTTAACAAGATTTTCAGAAACCGCCGGATGCCTGTACATTGACTCATGCATTGCAGGAACAACCATTAAAGGCATTCCGGAGCCAAGGGCTGTTGTTACAAAAGACGTAACAGTAGTATCGTCAATCCCATAAGCTATTTTTCCTATAGTATTTGCCGTTGCAGGAGCTATCAAAAGGAGGTCAGCCCTGCCCTGAAGCCCACAGAACTCCACATGCTCCACCCTGCCTCCAAGCTCCGTAATAACCGGGTTTCCCGTGGCATAATGAAGGGCATCCGGATGCAGGATCTGCCTGGCGGCATCTGTCATTACAGCATGGACTTGAGCCCCGTTTCGTATCAGTTCTCTTGCAAGTTCTACTGTCCGAACTGCAGCGATACTCCCGGTCACTCCAAGCACTATTGTTTTCCCTGCGAGGGATGAACTCTTCTGTCCTTCAATCCAGAGTGTGGGATGAAATCTTTCAGCTTTGAGCCTTACGGCCTTTTGCCTATCTTCACTATCCTTTTTGCTCACTTTATCCTTTTTCCTTTGAACAGAATTTTAAAGTTAATAAATATGAAAGTGTCTCCTTTTCAGCAATATACTGAAAAGCAAAGTGACATTAAATATAATATTCTTAAAACTTTCGAAATGAACCTGCTGAAATTTGTTGCTAGAACCACAAACAGGAGAGAATCATATTATGATAAAAGAAAAAATTAAATTTAAATAGAAGAAATAAGAAACAGTCAGCACAAAAACAAGAACGACCAGGAACCAGGATTATGAAGGAAGGGAAATGACCTCCAAAGAGCACATAATGAAAGAGGCTGCTGAAAACAAAAAAAAAGGTTTGGGCACAATCATAGGAAAAATTTCAGGAAAAGAACAATTTGAGCTTGAGATAGAACGGCTTAATTCTAGAATAAATAAGCTAGAATCCGACCTTCAAAGCACTAAAGTTCAACTCGAAAAGAAAGAGTCCCTTGCAAGGCAGGCAGTTACCGATAGGCAGGAAGCTGAAGCTCGTTTAAACCAGGAGCTGGTCCGAACCCAGACTCTCTCCCACGAGCTTGAGATAGTAAGGGCCGAGTCTCCGGAAAAGTTTGAGTTTCGCAGGACTGAAAACCTGAGCCCTTCAGCCGTTCAGGCTTATATTTCCAAACTCAGTTCCTTTCATGCATCGGCAGATGACCTGCTGACCGTTTATCTTCCGAGTGGAACTTCCCTTTCCGTTGTGCTCAGTGAAAAGATCCTTGAATTAATAGACGATAAAACCGTTACTCTCCTTGAAAGGCTTGACCCGGAAACCGGCCTGGTATTTTTCTATGACCTGCACCATATGATCTGCGAAGCTATAGTTCCACCTATCCCGATCACATCTCCTTCCTGGCAACTTGGAGACAGTTTTGAAACTTCTTTCCTTAAGGAGTATTTGGGCAAGGACTACCGCATGCTGGTACTTATTTTGCATGCCGGAGAGTCTTTCATAGGTTTTGCTCCCGACGCAAGAGTTTTCGACACTGGAGAGCGTATCCGTAGCAGCGTCAAGGAAAAACACAGTAAAGGAGGCTTTAGTCAGCGCCGCTTCGAACGCCTCAGAGAGGAAGATATTGCTCATCATATGGGGAAAGTCTTTGAAGCTGTAGACAAAGTTCTGGAAGAAAATTCCGATATTGACTTCGTCATTATTAGTGGAGACCCTCAGCTATCAAGAGAAATTCAAAGGAGTCTGCCTTTAGATATTGAGATAATTGAAAAGCCTTCAGATATCAAAATGGATAAAACGAACGGTGAAGAGATCCTCCGAACGGTTTTAAGCTCCAGACGGTACTTGCTGTAAATTCACTTCATTTGTCATCGGTTAAGGAAAAAATCGTTATCAATTGCATTGATTTTCCTAAAATTTGTTAAGTTATTCATCAAATGCAAAACTGGAATCTGATGTCGATTTCAATTTAAACACTAAACATTTGGATTTGAGTTTTTCCGTCGAAATCGAGATCAGCGGCTCAAAATCCTTAACCGAATCCAAATGAAAATAAAGTATATTAATTTATATATTTACCTGCCGAATCCAGGTTGCAGAAGCTCCAGACTTTGGAAACGATAGATGAAGTGTTTTCAGACATGGTTTGGATCCTTGGGGTTGGAATAATATTTTTGCTTTTATTTCCTTAGAAAAACTTGATTTTCAATATCTACCGCCAACTTGCTCGCTAGCTTGCGCGATACTTGCGCAGTGACTTGCGCGGTAGCTTGCGCGGTAGCTTGGGGGTAACTTGGGGATAGATGGGGTAAACTTGGAGATAGAATGAGGAGTCAAGCTTCAACGCCTTGGGTATTACTTTACTGTAACTCTTCCTTCAATTTTTGTTTCATATAACTTGTTAAGTAATAACCACCAACCGGTGTTGGTTTATCACTAAAAAATATTAAATTCGTTTCTCTTAATTGTTTTATGTATCTTTCAACACTGCTTCTAGACATTTTTGTAATGATAACATAATCAGGAACTTTTTTACCTTCGTTTTTAGCTATAGCCTTTAAAAGAATTACAAGTTTTTCTTTTACTCTTTTAGTAGATCCTTCAATTGCTTCCTCAATTGCACCCTCAATTGCACCCTCAATTGCACCCTCAATTGCACCCTCAATTGCACCCTCAATTTTCTCTCCAACAACAGGAATAATCATCTTGAATATATTTCCCTCAATAAACTGAGGACTGCCGCTACCAGCATATTCTTTGATAAACCGGTTTACATTTAGAACTCCTGAACCCAGTTCGTCTACTCTTCCAAGTTGCATAAAAAATTTAATAATAGTGGGATTTTTTGGAAACGGAGCAAAATGATCTGGATCAATAGGCCCTTCTCCATGTGGATTGTTAGCATTTTCAGTTTCAACCCTATTTGAATAAATTATAAATGTGCAGGGGTGAGCATTTATATATTCTCTATGGACTATCAGGTTTGCAACTACTTCTCGGAATATTTTATTCCTCAAGCTTACTCGCTGGTCCCCTTCCATATAAAATTTATCTGGTAAATGTTTGCCAATGAAAGCCATTAACTGTTCGTAGGCTTCTATAAGATTCGTCTGGATGTACTCTCTGTCATCGTAACGGTAGATGTCTTCAACACGGACCAGAGAATCGATTTTAAAATATGGAAGCAATTGCTGTATAACCTCATCTTTACCCAGCAGCAAAGCTGCTGCAAGGGTATAACCTTCCTGCATACTGTTCATATCCCGCTTCCAAAGACCTGCTTTTTCTAACATTTGCTGATCAGTCAGTGACAACCAGGGGTGATTGGGATTATTGCTTCTGATCAGGTTTCTGATTTTAGGGAACAGGTCAGCTTTAAAATCTTCAAAACGCAGTCCGGGATAAATAATACCCTCTGTATAATGTATTCTTTTGCGGTTGTATATTTCTGCTATCTGTTGTGGTTGTGTGACTCGGAAATCCCCGTCATTGCTTCGATTAAATATTATGCCGGCGGTTTTGTGTACCTGCGAGCTGGAAGGAACCTGAATGTGGATAAGCCATTTTCTATTTATTTCATAAGTTTGAGGAAATAGAATGAATGGAGGATCTAGTTTTTGCGGATTATTTGAAAGGTTGACTAGATTGCTGACAATAGTTTCCATTTTTGCAGGTTCAACTCCGATTACTATGCCGTTGTCATTAACTCCCAGAATTATATCTCCGCCTTCATTGTTGAGCATGGCACAGATCGTCTCAAATAAATTTCCAGGCAAAGCTGCCTGCGCTCCCTTAAATTCAAGATGAATCCCTTCCTTCTCTTTAAGTAGCCTTTTCAATCTTTCCAGACTCACGTTTTCTCACTTCTTCCCAATCCCTGCTCTTTCAAATTAATGTTTTATACAAGGTTTATTAGTTCTGTTTTCTTTGAACTTCTGAATTCCTAATTTTATAGTACTAGATAAGGTATTTTCAGAATTCATTAAATAAAACATCTCTTAATTTGACTTTTAGACATTCTTCAATGTATGTGTAACCTTTGAGTGACCAAAAAGGCACATCTACGGCTTTGATTTTTATAGTTTCATCCTTAGTACCTTTATTTATCAAAAATACATTATCTTCTGTTACGAATTTATCAGATGTATTTGGATAGATAAGCAATACTTTATCTGTTCCTCTCCTGTAGGCATAACTAATCATTTGATACATGTCTGCTTGAGCTATTCCTTTCTTAGAATCGCTTTTTTCCAGGTTCCATCTCGGTTTGTATTTAGTGTCAACAATTATATTTTCTCCAGTTTCTTTATTTGTGAGTAAGATATCGTGTTGAAGATTAAACGCGTTCGGATTAGTATGCAGATAAAGATCTGATTTTTGAGACTCCACTTTGAATATGTCACTAAAGTACTTTTCAATATAACCTGCTATAAAATCTTCAAAGATATATTCCATAGGGAACAATAAGCTCCAGTTTTTCATCTCATACTCTGCGTAAGAATAAACCTGATTTTCTAGTATCATGTGACATATCTGAACTATTTCTTCGTAGTCACTGTATATTGAAGGTATTCGGAGAGTATGTAGCTGCTGTGAAAAACAGACCTGATCGTCCACATCCTCCAGCATGAATATTATTTCATTCAAGATTCTTTGTGTCTCAGTGAGTCTGGTTTTCGAGAGAAGTAGCCTTGTACAATATTTAATTATGCGATTTAAGGAATTATCAAATACAAATGGCTCATAGTCACAATCAATCATATGATAATTGGCGCAGGACATTCTGTTTACATAACGATCAAAGTTTATTCTTCCCCTGGGCGTAAACAGAGCTTCCTGTACTTCTTCATAAGCAGAATAAGGCCGAATACTGATGACTTCATGTATCTGATTTGCAAATAAATACATGATCATTTCAGGTAATTGATT
>JAUPKV010000052.1 GCA_030837265.1 Methanobacteriota archaeon | reverse complement strand
TTCGAGTGGGCGAGATGCTGGAAAAACAAAAACAGCTGTATCATGATATGGGGGCGAACCCGCCTACCTCTTTATGAGTGAGCGGGAATCTAGGCTGTTTCTCTCTCTGCCTTCAGCTTTTTATGTTCGGAAGACTGCACTCAACTACTTCAAGCTCTAAAAAGCACATCGCTTTTCTATACCAAAACCATATACAGAAGAAGGAGCCGTCTACTATAATATAAGGACAAACGAGCTTTTGTTCAGAATCTATGTTTCAAAAAGTATATCCTTAATATCGAATAAACTTATTATTATTAAAAAATTCAAATAATAATTTAAACTGCAATGTGGAATTTATAATAAAAATTTTGAAATTCGAACCATCAGAAAAAGAGGCATTGGATGATCCGCCAGCAAATTGAAAGAGGGAGAGAAAACAGGGGAGAAAAGCCTGAAAGAGGAGGTGAGGAAGGGAGGGAACTGTTCTGGAGAGAGAGTAACAGCAGATTGGAACAACCAGATGAGACTTATCATTACCAAGAACTGCAAGAAGAAGACAGGGAAAAAAAGAAGGAATTGCCTCGTAGAGGGAGTGATAAAAGACAGGATTTGCCTCGTAGAGGGAGTAGTTGAATGAAAATTGGGTAAATAATTGAGAAGTAAAAGTTCGGAGGATATTTACTTCTCAATCTTTTTAGAGACGAACAGGGAGGAACGCAAATCTCGTTTTTCGGTTTTTAATGATTTCTTGTTAAGCTCTCCCGAACAGGAGATGAAGAATGGCAAAAAACCTCATAGAGCTTTGCCCCTAACCTTGCTATGAGGAAGGGAAAACAAATATTAATTTAATTTCCCTTGCTCAACCGTTTTTTACTAAATGCTTGTAACCCATCAAATTGCATTTAGGACGAGATATTAGTATAGTCTTCAAATATAAAAAAATAGCTTGAAATAATTTTTCTTGGCTTTGATCTGATAAAAGGGACTTTAAAACTTTTAACCAACTTCTCATCTTTTTAACATTTATGTAAAATAGATTAATTATGTAAAGTTAGAGAGTAAGTGACGTTCTTTAATCGTCAAGATTATCGAATTATCAAAAAATAAAATTATATCAAAGATATATTTATAAATGTCAAAATAATCATTTATCTACTTGTAAAATAAATTGATCACGTTGGTCTTTATTTTTAGGATGTTTTCTCTGATTTCAAATTCATGTAATTAAAGTATCAGCTCGCTATTCTATATATCAGCTTTATCATTAAAAACACTGTAGTAATATATTTAGTAACAGATTTTTCTATCATATTGCAAATGAGTCGATTATTAGAAACTTTTAAATAAATTAAACATAGAATAATATTACTTAATATAAAATTATTAAACTTAATATCCGAAAGTAATGGGTCTATTGACATTGCAACAACCTCGCAGCTGCCGAAAAAATCCGAATACGCATATGCGCAATCAAAAGGAAAAACTCTGTATCTTACAGTCATCGCTTATGATGCTCTAGCTGTTGTCGTTAATCCGTCTAATCCGGTTAATGACTTGAGTAAGGATCAGCTCATGGGTATTTTTTTTCACGGGAACAATCACTGACTGGAGTCAGGTGACTAACGGTTCAAAATCCGGTGCAATACATGTCTATGGTGCCGATCCTGTCTTATTCGGAACTGCAAGTTTCTTCAACCAGGTCATTGCCGGCAACGGATCCACACCAAATGTATCCGGATATAGCAAGGTTGGATCGGCACTTGATCTTCCAAAACAGGTAATTAATGATCCTGATGGCATTACCTTTACTTCAAACAACCTGATAACATCACAGATGAAGGTTCTAAAAATAAACGGTATTCAACCCAGTCAGGCCACAGTCATTGATACTACCTATCCGATAAGCAGGCAGCTCTTCGTTGTTACTAACGGGGCTCCTTCCGGACTTGCCAAGGACTTCATCAATTTCCTCATGTCTAGCAAGGGACAGCAGATTATTTCGGAAGAAGGGTTATTCCCCATTGTGTGAGGTGAGAATAGATGAAAATAAAAAATAAACTTCTTTTCACGTTTCTACTCATTCTGGTGGTCCTCATTCCAGCTGCTGTCGTCATCAGTATAAATAACGGTCAGACCAATGACGCAATTGTCAGGCAGTACCAGATAGACCAGAGCGCAAAGACATACGAATCGGGTGCCCGTGATCTCCAGGTCGGTATGGACCTCTACCTAAGAGGGAAAAAGGAGTTGGGAAAACAACTGATCGAGGTAGGTACATCTCAAATGGCTACCAGCAGGGAACAGCTAAAAGCTAACGCTGTTGGATCTTCCCAGTTAAATTCTATATCGGAAACTCAAGTAATTGAAGTAAAAGTTCTTGAAGTTGCAAATGAGGCTATTGCGATCTCAGATGGAAATGCAACTAACCGTGACGCTCTGATTGCTCAGCGTCGTGCAACTCTGGATGCCCGCATTGAAGCACTTAATCTGAGACTCTCATACTTTGCCGACCGTGCGAGCGAAGATCTCGCTGTAACAATTCAGCAGTCAAAACAGACAACTCAGCAGACACTTCTGGTGAGTTTTATTGCTGCCTTCCTCATATGCATAGGTCTCGCCCTTTTCATGTCGGATAAGCTAACAAAGCCGA
>JAUPKV010000514.1 GCA_030837265.1 Methanobacteriota archaeon | reverse complement strand
GCAAAAAAGGCGAGGGTTCACTTCATCCCCGACCTAAAGGTCGGAGTATTCGTGACCCTCCGCACTCCCTTTGTAATAAAACTAAAAATGAAAGTCTTGAAATAATCTTAAAAATTAAGAAATGTACGTGGAGGTCCACTCCGGCTTCTCCGGTGGGTTTGCCTCCAGCATTTCTCTCCATTTTTCATCGGTCAGGCGGTCCTGCATGGGCTGCTTGAACTCGTAATGGCTCATTACTGGCCCGGCACCGATTAAGATCCTGCCATCCGGAAGTTTATACGCAACCACAATCATGTTAACATGTCCGACCCCTTCCTCAAGCACTGTTTGAGTGTTCCCGTCGGTATGGACATCAGCCACGATTGTGGTTTTCTTAGCCTTTTCGTCCACATCTGCGATAGTACCTTGAAGCTGGTCTCCAAAAGTTTTGATGAACTCATAATCTTCTATTGTCAGTTCTTTATTTTCCAGTTCTTTTTCCGATATTGTCTGAAGCCTTGAAAGTGTACCTTCAAGGTTCGTGAGCCTTGCCTTAGAAGTGAAGTCAAGCACTCCCATTTCATCAAGGCCCTGATTTGTCATATTTGTCAAAGCAAAAAGCCTGGAGTAGAAATCCGGAACAGGTTCGACATAGCCTACGATTGGTTTTTCTTCAGCCGGCAATGGCATTGAAGTTGCAACTATAGTGTAACTTTGCTTTGCGTAAAGGATGGTATCGTGCCTGAGTTCTGTCCAGGAAGCCAGAGCGGTGTTCATTTCCTTGTCCTGCCAGGCAGCAGTCTGCATAAAAGTGGGGTAACCATTTCCGTAGTTCTTTAAAAGTGGCTGGAGGGAATAAAGCCAGGACCAGTAGAGGTTCCGGTTCCAGTCGGCCGCACTGAAGTTCGAAAATTCCGATTCCATCTTTCCATACCGGACATCGTAGTTCTCATAGCTGGAATCATTCAATTCATCGAGCCAGTAGATAGCTCTTTTAGAACCCAGGAGAGCCATAGCATCAAGCCCGCGAGGGAAGCCGCGGATTGGGCCAGCTTCTGAAATTACAAGCGTAAACGGTTTTTCCTTTTCCCCAATGTATTCTCCTGTATAGGGTCCTACCAAATTTGAGAAAACGTAGGAATCCGGAATGAAACGCTGCCCCATAAACCGGAAACCTGCCGTATCATTCAGGCATTGGTCTGCTTTCTCGGGAGTAAGGGGTGGCGTTACACCGCAGTTTCCTGTACCTCCATAGATTTTCGGGCCCTGGTATTCGGCAAGTTTGGTTTTCAGTTCCTCAATCGTTGTAGAATTAAACTCCCTTGCTCCGTTACCAAATACCGCATCTATTGCGTTCATGTATTCATAGGGTCCGAGATCGTCGGAAAAACCAACATAAAAAGCCGTGACTTCGTAGATCCTGTCCCAGTTTTTAAGGAGTTCAGGTTTGCTCTGGAGTCCGGAAGCAATAAGGCTTGCCTGGATTGTCTGGATACGGGCATCTTTGGCAGGGTCTCCGGATTGAATCAGTTTATCCTTCAGGAGCATGCTCATCCTTCCGTGCCACATGAAGGCTTTGAAATAGTTTTTCAGTTTCTCGGAGCGTGTATAATGGCCTCTGGGCACATACTGGGAATAATCTTCCTGATATTTGAAAATCGGAGAAAGCGAAAAACCAGTATGTGCTTCTATCAGAGCAAGTTCGGCTTTGACATCTTCTTTTACAAACTCCGGGATTTCAAATTGATACTGTTTCTCGGCACCTGCAGGGAAAAAAGACTCGTCAAAGGAATCATAATATTCTTCCTGGCTCTGTGTTTGCGTAGACTGTACCTGCTCCGGTTTTGGTTGGAGCAAGCTTAAAGCGACTGAGAAGTAGGCTGCATTTCTCCTTGCAGCTTCCTTTTCCTCCCCTGCGGCACTGTTGTACTTTTCGATAGAGGCATTTAGCATGGCCAGGTCCATATTCCAGATAGTATCGTAAAACTCCCTTTCTTCTATCTGGCGAAGAGTCTCATCGAACTGGATATGATAGAGATGCAGCAGTGAATCAGTAGTAATAAAAATAGGAATATCTTCTTGTTTGAGAGTTTTATACATCGAAGTTATGTCTTCTTCTCTGGAAGAATAAGGATTTTTAATTACTACAAAGCCGTTATTTTCCAGTGTCTTAAGAGCAGACTCACTCAAATTAATTCTACCGGAAAAGTTTTCGTAATTTGCAATATTTCCTTTGTTCAGGGGCAATTCATAAGCAGGCACTTTTAGCTCAACATCGAGAGCCTCAAGTTTGTAATTTCTCGAAAGGTTGGAATTTCCAGCTTTTGAATCGAAAAGATCTACAGCTTCTGATTTTAGGTGACTTGTTGAATCGTTTTCGTCATTGCTTAAATTATTGGTTGCGTAACTATTTTCTTTATTTCCCATGTTATTGCTTACGTTTTTACTTTCGTTACCGTCCATTCCTGCTTTCTTTTCTGTCATGTTGTCACCGCTTAAACCGGAACTTTGCGTCAGACATCCTCCTGAAAAAAGGGAGACTAAAAGAATCAGAAAAGTTAAATAAGATATAAAAGTCCTCATCCTGTGCTTCATTGTTTCATCTCGGCAAATTTGTATTCAGCATATTTGGAGCAATATTACCCTTATTACATACTATTGAGACAGCAAAAAGGCCTAAGTTTTAAGGCCAAAGTTTTAAGGCCAAAGTTTTCTAAATGGTTAAATGGTCCTTATTAATAAATTAATTCTGTTATGCCCTGTAATGGGAAAACCTAACCGTAATAACCGTGATATTTCTGTCGGAATTCGGGAGTTTTTCCGGAAAAAAGTCTAATTCCCGTAATAAAAGATACGGTGCTGGATTATTTATATTTGACTTTGACCGCGGATTATTTCGAAGTTATTTGGATCCTTTGAAAAAAGCCCTGACATCCTCTACTTTGTGTTCAAAACCTTTTCCTGCAAAATCCAAAAAAATAGAAATTTCGTATTCTGATTTCATCTTTTTGCAGAGCTTGAATAAAAAAGAATAGCCCCTTTCTATCATTCATTTGGACTTTAGAGGATCTATCCTGAAAAGTAAAATCATGAATAATGCAGTTACGACTCCCGTCCCCCACATAAGCGGGTCCCTGGTAATATTTAGGAGCGCACCTATTATAAGTAACAAGAATCCAATAGCCAGCAAAATTTGAACCATTTTGCCCAATTTTTTCCCCCCTTAGTTCATATTGAGAGCTATAATTACTTAAACATTGTCTAAGAATTTTTACCCTATTACCCTATTTTTATATTGTTCTTCTTAGTTATGTATCTTTTTACAAAGCATTTATTCTTTTGTTTAACTTCAAATCCTTTTGAAGTTATATCTTTTCATAGCCTCCCCTCCATCGTTAAAACAATTAAAAATTATCTAAATTTATATAAATTCACCTTGTAGACAAAACAGGATTCATTAACGAATTTAAAAATATAAGTAAGTATTAAAGAATAAACTGAAAATCAGTTTTTTCTACACTTTCCTTTTATGAATATTACAGAAATGCCAGGTAAGGCTATTTTTGTCCTTATAAGCTCCGAGAGTTTTGAAGTAAGCTCCGAAAGCTTTGAATGCGAGATCTGGTTTTCGATATTGACATCAATATCAACATCAATATCAAAAGTTGAAACGTCGGGAATTATTGCTTCTACAACTCTTCTGAGGTCAGGAGCTTCCTGCCCGCCGGTCATGGCCGCAATCTCATTCCGGAGTACAAGTACAAGCACGTTACAGCCTGAGGTAGCGGCATTAATTAGCCCCAGGATGCCTGAGTGTG